>NZ_JBFTKN010000008.1:0-208074 GCF_056395965.1 Dyella sp. 05T440 | reverse complement strand
CCCTCCAGGTGCGCGTGCGGGTTACGGGGTTTTTCGACAGGACATCCCTGTCCTGTCGAAAAACTGGCCGCATCCATGCGGCCACCCTTCGGGCTTTCCTCCACCCGCCCGCCGCGTCATACGGGGACCCCGAGATCAAGAGCCGCATCAAGAGCCACGCGACGTCCGACTCTGTTGGGCCGCTCTTTTGTAGGAGCGCACTTGTGCGCGACCAGCCGACGGAGCGGTGCATCCAGGTGGTGCGGTCGCGCACAAGTGCGCTCCTACAAGGGGGACGCAGGTCCGTGGATGGCGGATCAATCTTGCCGGTCGGCTCTTCTGTGGGAGCGCACCCTGTGCGCGACAAACCTACGGAGCGGTATACCCAGGCGTGGCTGTCGCGCACAGGGTGCGCTCCCACAGACAAGCGCCAGGCGCGGCATCAATTGCGCCATCTGTGACCCAAAGCCGAGGCGCAGCGAGGCCCCGCTTTAAGTCCTCAGCGATTCGGGCGCGTTGCGCAGCGCTTTGCGGTACCCGCTGTGTACCCTCGGAGGTTGTCCCCTGACGGTGTGCCTCGAGCGTTCGGGCTTATCCCAACACGATGCTGCGGGCGTTATCAGGCCATTCTCTTTGGGTTACTTTTCTCTTGGGCCAGCAAGAGAAAAGTGACTCGGTCGGCGGCAGCCGATCGAAACGCCCGCCGCGTAGGCGGCACGCTGGCCTCAAGGTGACAAGGAAACACCGAAGCTCTGGATGACCAGCCATTCGGCTGTTGAAAAGCGCCCCCGGCCTGCGTCGGCATAGCGAACAAAACGCCACCTACGCCGCGACGACGAGCAACCCCCTAACCCCTCTCCGGCTGCTCCAACCACGCATCCAACATCGCCGCATCCGCATCATCGATCGCCACGATGCGATACCCCGACCACACCTGTCCGGGGCTGGCCGCGGCTTCGTGCCACTGTTCCTGGATGCCCACCTCGATGCTCTGTGGCGCACTACCCAGGCCAGGCAATGACAGGCTGACCTGATAGATGGCCTCGCTGCGCGGCGGGTGCGTGCTGATCAGCAGCATGCCGTTGGCGGAGAGATTGCCCAGATGGCCGATCGGCTGGCCGGTGATCACGTCAGTGACGACGGCAGTGAAATTGGCGCGTTTGCGCAGCGCGCGGCGCTGGTCGATAGAGGCAATGTTCTCGCTCACGTCGATGCTCCGCTACGCGATGCGGCTGGCGGACCGCTGGTGATCTGGCGCAGGTGGCTGGTGAGTGCATGCCAGGCGCGATCGAGCAGGTTCTCGCGCACCGGCGGCATTTCGCGCACGCGGCCACAGGCCATTTCGTGGGCGAGCTGTTCCAGCGTCATTTCCTGGCCGCGCAGGCCGCGACGGGTGACGAACAGGCTGTTGCCCGATACCGGCGAATACCAGGCCAGCTTGCGTTCGGTGATGCGTCCGTTGGACGGATCGATGAATTCAAACCAGCTGCCGAAGGGCAACTGACGCAGGCGCTGGCGGATGCGGCGCTCCGGCGACTCGGCCGGCGGAGCCGGTGTCGGCGGTGCGGCCGGAACGGGCGCCGGCGTTTCCGGTGCGGCGTGCTCGCCCAGTCGCTGATGCTGTTTCAGCTTGAGGGCCAGCTCGGTGGTCGTCGCCGCTTCGCTGGTGGTCGGGCTATTGGCCGGAATGCCCAGCAGGCGCTGGGCGACCTGCACGGATTCCTCGGCGTGCATGCCGATCTGTTGCAGGCCCGACTCCACCTCGGCCTGCAGCAGGTTGCGATCGAGCACGGGCTGCTGACCCAGCAACTGATCGGTGATGCGCAGGCGCAACGTAAACGCTTCGCTGTCTTCGCCGTGGCGCAACAGCGTGAGCGCGAGCACGTCGGACCAGGCGCGCTCCAGCAAGGTGCGCAACAAGCCGCGTGGATTGCACTTGTCGAAGCGCTCGGTCATCAACTCGGCGGCGCGATGGCGCGCCTGCTCGAGCCGCTCGCGACCCTGCATCGCCTCCACCTGGCGACGTTCGGCGATCTGTGCCTTGCGGTTGAGCAGGCCCAGATGATGTTCGATATCGGCCAGCAGGCTGGTGTAGAGCCCGGTGCTGGGTGGTTCGCGGCGTGCGCGGTCGACCAGTTGGTTGATCTTCGCTTCGAGCGAGCGATCGACGTCGCCTTCGGGGCCGTCCAGCCAGTCATTCGCCGCTTCGGCGACGAGGCCCAGCAGCTTGCGCGCGGGATGTTCGCGCTGGTTGAAGAAGCCCTGGTCGGCCACCGCCATGCGCAGCAGAGGCAGCTGGAGATCGCCGAGCAGCGAGTGCGCGTTGCTCTTGTTGGGCACCTGCCGATCCAGCTGCTCGAACAACATGGCGACCAGTTCCACCGTGTCGCCCTGCTCTTCGGTCAGATGCATCTGCGCCGAGCCCGCCGGTCGGCCGGTGTTGAGCTGGGTGATCAACTCCTCGCGCAGCGCCTGGGCGCTGAGCAGTTCGCGGCGTGCCTGCTCGGCCACGTCGCTCACATGCAATTGCAGCGCGTCCAGCGCGAGCTGGAGTTCGCCCGGCGTCGCCGCACGTCCGCCATCCTGATAGCTGAGTGCGCCCTGGCCCGCGCGATGCTGTGCGAGCATTTCGCGCAGATTGTCGAGCACGGCGATGCTGTCGCTGCGCGGTGCGGTCGCACTCGCGGGAGGCGTCGCTGCGGCTGCCTGGCGTGCCAGCGGCACGGGCGGATTGTCGTTTGCGCCCGGACGCGGCTGGCGCTCGATCGGCGCACGCGTCGTCGGGAAGGCGCGCAGCTGCGGCAGGATGCCGTCGGCGCGCAGATGTTCGTTGACCGTGTCGTACAGCGTCGACAGTCCTTGCACCACGGCCATGTCGAAACACTGCAACAGCAGCAGGCGATGTTCGACCGGCAACTCCAGCGCGGTCATGCCATCGCGGAACGCATGGGCCAGCGCCTGTGGGCCCAGCGGCAGGCTTTCGCCTTCCAGCGGCGGCAGGCTGGCCAGCACGGCGAACCGATAGCCCAGTTCAAACAGCGCCGTGCCATGGCGCGCTTCGCCGCGCGCAATCAGCTTGTCGAGCGCCACGGTTTGTTCGTGTTCGGTGGGGTCAAGCAGCTCCAGCGGTCGGCGTGGCGCGTCGGGGTGCACCACTTCGGGTTCGTGCACCGTGCCGACGCTGCCGAAATGCTGGCGTACGCCCTCCATGAAGCGGCGCTCCACGGGTCCGCGCTGCTGTTGGATCAGCTGGCGGGAATACAGGCACTGTTGCTGTTCGGCGGGATTGCGCGAACGCTCGGCCTGCGCGTACAGGCGCTGTTCGGCCTCAAGGAAGCACTGGCGCAGCGGTGCTTCCAGCCAGCTGGTGCAGAGGGAGTGCGTTTCTTCGATCAGGCGACGGGCACGCGGCGACCACGCGACATTGTCAGGACGCGAGTCCCGATCAGATGCATGCGGCGGCCGTCGACCCTGCTGTTCGACTTCCATGACAGACCTTGGTTGATTCCCCCCGGATGGCACAGAGTCTAAAGCGGGTATCGGGTGCACGCCATCGGCCGGACGGTGGATTCAGTCAAGGAATCCGGAAATGACGTCATTGAGGAAGCGCTGGCCGAGCGCCGTGGTATGCAAACGACCTGGGTCGTCCGCCAGCCAGCCCCGTTGGCGGGCATGGGCGAGGGCGCCTGCGATGCGCTCGAGCGGCAGGCCGGTGCGTTCGACAAAGTCGGCCATGGGCACGCCATCGATCAGGCGCAAGGCGTTGAGCATGTATTCGAAGGGCAGTTCGTCCGGGGCTACCGACGCGCTGCCGCCGATGCGTCCGGCGCCGGCGGGCGTCGCCAGATACGCTTTGGGAAGGCGCGTCTTCCAGCGGCGGATGATCTGCCCGCTGGCCACGTCGGTGAGCTTGCCGTGGGCGCCGGCGCCGATACCGAGGTAATCGCCGAAGCGCCAATAGTTGAGATTGTGCGCGCAGCGGCGGTCGCTCTGGGCGTAGGCGGATATCTCGTATTGCCTATAGCCGGCGGCGGCGAGCTGTTGTTCGCAGGCCTCTTGCATGGCCCAGGCGTGATCGTCGTCAGGCAGCGGCGGCGGGTTGGCGGCGAAGGCCGTATTCGGCTCAAGGGTGAGCTGGTAGTGCGAAATATGCGTGGGCTGCAGCGCGACGGCGCGCGCCACGTCGGCCAGCGCGCCCTCCTGGGTTTGCTCGGGCAGCGCGTACATCAGGTCGAGATTGAGGTTGATGTAGCCCGCGTCCTGGGCGGACTTTACCGCCGCTTCGGCCTCGCTGGCCGAGTGGATGCGACCGAGCCGGCGCAGCTTGGCATCGTCAAAGCTCTGGATGCCGAACGACAGGCGATTCACCCCAGCGGCCAGATAGCCGTCGAAACGTCCATGCTCGACCGTGCCGGGGTTGGTTTCCAGCGTGATCTCGGCGTCAGTGGCCAGCTGCAGGCGGGCGCGCACGCCGTCGAGAAAACGGTCGATCAGATCCGGTGCGAACAGGCTGGGCGTGCCGCCACCGAAAAAGATGGTCTGCACCGTGCGCCCGTGCACCGCGCCACCAAAATCAATCAGGTCGGCATCGAGGTCGGCGAGCAATGCGTCCACATAGCTTTCATACGGCGGCGTGTCGCCGCGTACGCCGTGGGAGTTGAAGTCGCAATACGGGCACTTCTTCACGCACCACGGCATGTGGACGTACAGCGACAGCGGTGGCGCGATCAGCGACATGGCTTAACCATGCGTCTCGCCGAGCTGGCTGCGCAGCAGCGCCAACGCACGGCCGCGATGGCTGATGCGATTCTTCAGGCCGGGCGGAAGCTCAGCGGCGCTGACGGTTTCGTCTTCCGGCAGGAACAACGGGTCGTAGCCGAAGCCGTGCGTGCCGCGCTGTTCGGTGAGCACATGGCCATGCCAGCGGCCTTCGGCGATCAGCGGCGCCGGATCGTCGGCGTGTTGCAGCAGCACCAGCACGCAGATGAAGAACGCGCCACGCTGCTCGGTCGGCACGCCCTCCAGTTCACGCAGCAGGCGCGCGTTGTTGGCGGCGTTGTCGCCGTGTTGGCCGCTGTAACGCGCCGAGTAGAGTCCGGGCGCGCCGCGCAGATGCCGCACGCACAGGCCCGAATCGTCGGCCAGCGCCGGCAGCCCGCTGATGCGCGAGGCATGACGCGCCTTGAGCAGCGCGTTCTCGACGAAGGTGAGGCCGGTTTCCTCGGCGTCGGGCACGTTGAACGCCGACTGCGGCTCGACGTGCAGGCCGCTGTCGGCCAGCAGGTCGTTGAACTCCGCCAGTTTGCCGGGATTGCTGCTGGCCAGGACGATGCGTGTCATCAGCGCAACCGTTACGACAGTTCGAGCGCGGCGCGCTGCGCGGCCACCAGCTCGGCGATGCCTTTCTCGGCAAGGCCCAGCAGGGCGTCCATCTCATCGCGACGGAACGCATGGCCCTCGGCCGTGCCCTGCACCTCGATAAAGCCGCCGCCGTCGTTCATCACCACGTTCATGTCGGTATCGCAATTGGAGTCTTCGGCGTAGTCCAGATCGAGCACGGGGACGCCCTGATAAATGCCCACCGAGACGGCGGCGATCGCACCCACCACCGGGTTGCGGCGCAGGTTCTCGCGCTTCATCAGCAGGTTCACCGCGTCAACCAGTGCCACATAGGCACCCGTGATGGCGGCGGTGCGGGTGCCGCCATCGGCCTGGATCACGTCGCAGTCGAGCGTGATCACGCGCTCGCCCAATGCCTGGCGATCCACGCAGGCACGCAGGCTGCGGCCGATCAGGCGCTGGATTTCCATGGTGCGGCCGCCCTGGCCGCCGCGCGCGGCTTCGCGCTGCATGCGGGTGTTGGTGGCGCGCGGCAGCATGCCGTATTCGGCGGTGATCCAGCCCTCGCCCTTGCCGCGCAGCCAAGGTGGCACGCGGTCTTCGATGCTGGCGGTGCACAGCACGCGGGTGTCGCCAAAGCTCACCAGCACCGAACCTTCGGCGTGGCGGGTGTAGTGGCGTTCGATGGTCACGGTGCGCAGCTGGTCGCTGGCGCGGCCACTGGGGCGGCTGGGAGAGCTCATGGGAATGGAGGCCATTGGGCAAGGCAGGGCGGGAAAGTTTACCATTGCGGCCTTTACTGATATCCGCAGGCGCTCAAATGACCCGCAGCATGACGGCTTATGCCTCCGCTGAGACGACCGGCCCCGCTGGCACGCTCAGCTGTGAGTTGCGCACGGTCAACCACCGCTATCTGGAGCTGAGCCCGCGCCTTCCCGACGAATTGCGCGTGTTCGAGTCGGCCTTGCGCGAGCGCATCGCCGCCAAGCTGTCGCGCGGCAAGGTGGACGTCACCGTGCGCCTGCGCGGCGAGGCCCGTGCCGAATCCATGCAGGTCAACGCCACCGCGCTGGCGCGGCTGTCCGAGCTGGCGATGGACCTGGAAGCGCGCTTTCCGCGCATGAATATCGAATTCACCGAGCTGCTGCGCTTCCCGGGCGTGCTGCAACAGTCCGAGGTGGACCCAGAGGTTCTGCAGGCCTCGCTGCTGGACGTGCTGGATCGGGCGCTCGAAGCGCTCACCGCCACCCGCGAGCGCGAAGGTGCCAAGCTGGCCGAGCTGCTGACCGAGCGCCTGGACGCCATCGAACGCATCGTGGCCGACGTGCGCAGCTTCATGCCGCAGATCCGCGAAGGCCTGCGTGCCCGCCTGGAATCGCGCCTGGCCGATCTCAAGCAGCCGGCCGACCCGGGTCGCCTGGAACAGGAACTGGTGCTGCAGATCACCCGCAGCGACGTCGATGAAGAACTCGATCGCCTGACCACCCACATCGTCGAAACCCGCCGCGTGCTGGGCACCAGGGAGCCGGTCGGTCGCCGCCTGGATTTCCTCATGCAGGAATTCAACCGCGAAGCGAACACGCTGGGCTCAAAGGCGGTGGACGTGCGCAGCACCAATGCTGCAGTGGACCTGAAGGTGCTGATCGAGCAGATGCGCGAACAGGTGCAGAACATCGAATGAACGCGACCACGCCTCACGCGCAAGACACCCAGTGCACCCTGTTCGTGGTGGCTGCGCCCTCGGGCGCGGGCAAATCCACCCTGGTCAACGCGCTGCTGGAGCGTGAGCCGTCGATTTCGCTGTCCATATCGCACACCACGCGTCCGCCGCGTCCGGGTGAGCAGTACGGCCGCCACTATTACTTCGTGGAACGCGAGGTGTTCGAGCAGGAGGTGGCCGACGGCATCTTCCTCGAGCACGCCGAAGTGCACGGCAATCTTTACGGCACCTCGCGCACGACGGTGGATACGCTGCTGGCGACGGGCTGCGATGTCTTGCTGGAAATCGACTGGCAGGGCGCGCGGCAGATCCGCCAGAGCAAGCCCGATTGCGTGAGCGTGTTCATCCTGCCGCCCTCGCGCCCCGAGCTGGAGCGCCGCCTGCGCGGCCGCGGGTCGGACAGCGCGGAAGTGATTGCGCGCCGGTTGCACAATTCGCGCGAGGAAATCGCCCACGCGCATGAATTCGATTACATCATCGTCAACGACAATTTCGATGCGGCGCTGGACGATTTGCAGGGCATCGTGCGGGCCACGCGCCTGCGCTCGGCGTTGCAGCTGAAGCGGCATGAGACGTTGATCCAGGAATTGCTGGCCTGAGGTCAGCCCCCACCCCACTGTGGGAGCGCACCCTGTGCGCGACTGCGGGGCCATGGTGTTCCCCGCTGGTCGGTGGCGCCTGTCGCGCACAGGGTGCGCTCCCACAAGGTTTGCTTCCGCAGGGTGGAGTGGAACTCTAGATCCGTGCCAAGGTCTTGTTCCGTTAGCCATTACTGACCGCTACGACGATTCGTACATGGCCTTCACGGCCCTATTCAGCTAACTTGTCGCCTTTACCCAGGCCCCTCATTGCCCATGACCGACTCCATTAGCGCCAAGCCCGAGGACAGCACCCTGGTGCGCGTCCGTGGCCTGACCACGGTGCTCAATGGCAAGAAGGTGTTCGATGCGCTGGATATCGATATTCCGCGCGGCAAGATCACCGCCATCATGGGGCCCAGCGGCACCGGCAAGACCACCCTGCTCAAGCACATCACCGGGCAGATGCGCGGCGATGCGGGGCAAGTGCTGGTGGACGGCAACAACGTGGCGACGATGTCGCGCGAAAAGCTATTCGAGCTACGCGAGCGCATTGGTTACCTGTTCCAGAATTCCGCCTTGCTCACCGATTTCGACGTGTTCGAGAACGTGGCGTTCCCGCTGCGCCAGCACACCGAATTGCCGGAGGTGCTGATCCGCAACATCGTGCTCACCAAGCTGCAGGCAGTGGGTCTGCGCGGTGCAGCGGGGCTGATGCCGACGGAGCTGTCCGGCGGCATGGCGCGGCGCGTGGCGCTGGCGCGCGCGATCGTGTTCGATCCGATGCTGATTCTGTACGACGAACCGTTTGTCGGTCTCGATCCGATTGCCTTGAACCAGGTGCTCAAGCTGATCCGCACGCTCAATGAGACTTTGGGCATCACCAGTGTGCTGGTGGCGCATGAGCTCGAAGCGATCAAGCAGGTGGCCGATCACATTTACCTGATCGCCAACGGCAAGGTGGTGGCGCAGGGCGATCCCAGGACGATTGCCAACGACGGGTCGCCGTGGACGCGCCAGTTCTTCGGCGGCGACGCGGACGGCCCGGTGCCATTCCAGTATCCGGCCGGCGACCTGGGCGTATCGCTCGGTTTTCCAGGGAAGAACGCATGATCGCAACGGGCTCCGAAAACATCGTAGTGCGTTCGCTGTCGCAGATCGGCGATTGCGGACTGTTCCTGCTGCGCATGATCGCAGCGATACCGCGCAGCATGCGCCACTACCGCGAGACGATCCGCCAGCTGTGGTTCGTCGGCGCGATGAGCCTGATCATCATCATGGTCTGCGGCCTGTTCGTGGGCATGGTGCTGGGCTTGCAGCTGTACGACGTGCTGTCGATCTTCGGCGGCACCTCGGCCACCGGCACGGTAGTGGCCATCGCCATTTATCGCGAGCTCGGTCCCGTGGTGACGGCGCTGCTGTTCGCCGGTCGCGCAGGCACGTCGGTGACCGCCGAGATCGGCCTGATGCGCGCCACCGACCAGATCGCCGCGATGGAAATGATGGCGGTCGATCCGATTGCCTATGTGGCCGTGCCGCGCTTCCTCGCCGGCGTGATCGCCATGCCGCTGCTGGCCTGCGTGTTCTGCGCGCTGGGCATCTTTGGCGGGCACCTGGTGGGCGTGAGCTGGCTGGGCATCGACAACGGCACCTTCTGGTCGAACATGACCGCCACCGTCGAGGTGGTGAAAGACGTCGTCAACGGCGTGATCTGGAAAAGCGTCGTATTCGGCATCGTGGTGTCGCTGATCGCCGTATTCCAGGGCTATACCACGCCGCCGACCAGCGAAGGCGTGGCCTATGCCACCACCCGTACCGTGGTCGCTTCGTCCATCGCCATCCTGGCGCTCGATTTCGTGCTCACCGCGTTCCTGATGTGAGTGAGCCGATGAGCGCCGACCTGACCGTATCCAACCCCTATTCCATGAGGATCGTGCCGTGAGCCAGAGACAATCGTATGCCGTCGGCACCGGCCTGTTTATCGTGCTCGGCTTTGCCGCGCTCGGCTATCTCGCCACGCAGACCACCTCGGTGGCCAACTCCAGCCGCGGCCCCAGTTACACCGTCGAGGCGCACTTCGCCAACATCGGCCAGCTCAAGGAGCGTGCGCCGGTGAAGGTGGCGGGCGTGCGCGTCGGCCAGGTGCAATCGATTGTGCTCGATCCGGGCAAGGAAACGGCCGATGTGAAGCTGGCGATCGACCAGCGCTACAACCAGATTCCGGACGATTCGGTCGCCACCATCTTCACCAGCGGCCTGCTGGGCGACCAGTACGTCGGCCTGCGCTATGGCAGCTCCAAGAAGACCCTGGCCGACGGCGGCGAGCTGGCGCTCACCCGTCCGGCGCAGCAGCTGGAGGAGATGCTGGGCAAGTTCTTCGGCGCCGGCGGCGTGGCGGACAACCTGGGCGGCAGCTACGTGGTCAAGGCCCGCTTCACCAACGTGGGTGCGCTCTCGGTGGGTGCGCCGGTGAAGATGGCCGGTGTGGCCATCGGCAGCGTCCAGTCGATCAATGCCGACCCGGTCAAGCTCGACGCCCTGGTCACCCTGGCGATCGACAAGCGCTACAACCAGATCCCGGACGATTCGGCCGCCGCGGTGTTCACCAGTGGTTTGATCGGCACCCAGTACGTTGCGATCCAGCCCGGCGGCTCGCCGGACGCGCTCAAGAACGGCGATGAGATGGTGCTGACCCAGTCGGCCATGCAGATCGAAGACCTGATCGGGAAGTTCCTGGTCAGTGGCTCGTCCTCCGGCAAGCCTGCCGACGGCGGCAAGTCTGACGGCGACAAGCATTGAATCGGCCCATCGCGCACCGATATTCCAACGAGACATCTTTCAGGAGTTTCCCCATGTTGCGCAGTCTGGCCATTGCCACCGCCATCGCCTTTGGCACCGTGATCGCCGCGCCTGTCTTTGCCCAGGATGCGACGCAGGGCGCCGCCGACCAGCAGACGCCGGTGCAGGTGGTGCAGGCGGTCTCCGACGATCTGGCCAAGGCGATCGACGGCCACCAGAAGGAACTCAAGACCAATCGCGAAAAGCTGATCAGCGTGATCGACGATGCGTTCCTGCCGCATTTCGACATCGACTACGCCTCGATCCTGGTGCTCGGCCAGCATGCCCGCGAGGCCACGCCGGACCAGCGCTCGCGCTTCGCCAAGGCGTTCTACAACTCCATCACCCATCGTTATGCCGAAGGCCTGCTCGATTACACCCGCGGCCGCGTCAAGGTGCTGCCGTTCACCGGCGACATGAGCGACAAGCGCACCATCGTGCGCAGCCAGGTGGTGCTGGATGACGGCAAGACCGTCGCCGTGGACTACGCCTTCCGCAAGGACAAGAACGGCAACTGGAAGGCCTACGACGTGATCATCGAAGGCATTTCGTACATCACCAACTATCGCAACCAGGTCGACGCCGAAATCCGCAAGGTCGGCATCGACAAGCTGATCAGCAACCTGGAAACCCAGGGTGACCAGGCGCTCAAGGAAATGGAGCAGGCCGACAAGGCGCAGCAGCCGGGCTCCAAGTCTTGAGCGTGGCTGGCGCACCCGTGCGCATCGATGAAGGCTCACCGGGGAGCGTACGCGTGTCCGGTGAGCTGACTTTCAGTACGGCGGCGGCGGCGCTCAGGGCGATTGATACGGCGGTGGCGCGCGACGGCCGCTCGGAGCTGGATCTGTCCGGCGTCACACGCAGCGACAGCGCCGGCCTGGCCTGCGTGCTGGCGGTGCTGGCGCAGTCGGCCGAGCGCGGGCGCAAGCTCAAGGTGAGCCATATGCCCGAGGGCATGCACCTGCTGGCCAGCGTGTGTGAGGTCGAAGGTCTCATGGCCTGAGCGTCACTCGACGCTGGGCCGGGGACAAAAAAAGGGGCCTCGCGGCCCCTTCTCTTTGGCTGGAGAAGGACGCTTCAGTCCTTCTTCGCTGCCGGCTGCTGACTCTGTGAGGCCTGCGGCTGCTTCTTTTCCCACTTCTGCTGCTCGTCGAGCAGCTCGTCCGGGTCGAAACTCTTGTCGTGCAGGCCCTGCAGCTGCTCGATCACCTCTTCAGGCGGGTTGCCGTAGTAGATCTTGTAGATGCGCTGCTGGCGATAGGCGTCGCGGATAAAGGCATACGGATCGTAGGCGGAGTTGAGGAAACTCTCCGCATCGATGGCGCTGGAGCGGATGGTCACCAGGTACATCAGCTCGGGCAGGTACTGCTGGCCGAACTCGTAGTGGTTGTTGCGCGAGAAATAGCTGATGGGGTCGAAGAAGTAGCCGTCGACCGGCACCTGCCAGAAGTCGCGCGCCGTGGTCGGCCCGAAGAAGGGCAGCATCAGATACGGGCCATCGGGCACGCCCCAGCGGGCGAGCGTCACGCCAAAGTCGGTATCGTCCAGCGGAATGCCAAGCTGGCTGGCCGGATCGAAGAAGCCGCCGATGCCCAGGGTCAGGTTCACCAGGAAGCGGCCGCTGCCCTGCAGCGCCTGCTTCGGACGTGCCTGCAGCAGGTCGTTGGCCACGGTGATCGGCATGCGGATATTGGTGAAGAAATCGGCCATGCAGCGACGGATGGTCGGGTTGGTCACCTTGCGGTAACCCACGGCGACCGGGCGGATGATCGCCTTGTCCAGGTCGTTGTTGAAGGCGTAAACCTTGCGGTTCATGTGCTCGTACGGATCATCGGTACGAGGCTTGGCGATGCTGCAACCAGCAAGCAGGGCCACGGCGACCAGGGGCAGGCTGCGCATGGCGAGAGAACGGAAGGCGGACGGCATGGAGGCGACAGTCCTGGAGGGCCGGAGGGAGTACAATATTGTACTGTTGGGTTTTTTATTATGTACAGGCCCCCTTTAGTGTCAGGGCGCCAGGCTGCAGGCGGTGTGAACCCCGCATCATAGAGCCTTGCTGCATTGCCAGCAAAGCCGCCGCTGGCTACACTGACAGGTGATAAGTCGTTTTATTTTCTGAGGATTTCAGATGGCCCGCATTACCGTCGAAGACTGCCTGCAGGTAGTCGACAACCGCTTCGAACTGGTGCTGATGGCGACCAAGCGCGCCCGCCAGCTCTCCAAGGGTGCCGAACCGGCAGTGCATCCCGACCACGATAAGCCGACGGTGCTCGCCCTGCGCGAAATTGCCGACCGTCGCATTGACCAGGCCACGATCGACGAGATCGACAAGTCCGAGCGCGAGCGCGCCGAGCGTGAAGCGCTCGAGTGGGCTGCGGCCGAAGTGGACGACGATCTCTCCAAGGGTGGAGATGACTGATGGAGGGCGGCTGTAGCCAGCAACGCCCCGGCGCCGGCTCGTCCGGCGCTTTGCGCTGCGGGCTTCATGTCGCCACCCTCGCTTCCCTTAAACGAAGCGAGGCGGTCGCCTGAGCGGGGACCGAACAACCATGCCGGCCGTCACGGACTCCACCTTGGATACGTCGACGCTGCCGCCGTACGTGTTGGCTCTGAAAGAGCGCGTGGCCTACCTGCCCGAATCGCAGGTGGCCCGTGTGGTGCGCGCCTACGAAGTGGGCGCCGTGGCGCACGAAGGGCAGGCCCGCAAGAGCGGTGAGCCCTATATCACCCATCCCGTGGCGGTGGCCGGCATCCTGGCCGAGCTGGGCATGGACGCCGAGACCATCATCGCGGCGATCCTGCACGACACGCTGGAAGACACCTCGCTGAGCCGCACCGAGCTCGCCGGCGAATTTGGCGAGACCGTCGCCGAACTCGTCGATGGCGTCACCAAGCTGGACAAGATGAGCTTTTCCAGCCGCCAGGAGGCCGATGCGGAAAGCTTCCGCAAGATGCTGCTGGCGATGGCGCGCGACCTGCGCGTGATCCTGATCAAGCTGTCCGACCGCCTGCATAATATGCGCACGCTGGGCGCCAAAGATGCGCCGTCGCGTCGCCGCATCGCCCGCGAAACGCTGGAAATCTACGCGCCCATCGCGCAGCGCCTGGGCATGAACAAGTTCAAGGCGGAGCTGCAGGACCTGGGCTTCCGCGCGCTTTACCCCGATCGCTACCGCGTGATCAGCGAGCGCATCCGCGCCGCGCTGGGCAATCGCCGCGAAGCGATGGGCAAGATCGAAGCTGCGTTGTCCACGCGCCTGAGCGCCGAACACATCACCGCCAAGGTGGTGGGCCGCATCAAGTCGCCGTGGAGCATCTATTCGAAGATGCGCAACGAGCACAAGAGCTTCGCGCAGCTGATGGACGTCTACGGCTTCCGCGTGGTGGTCGACTCGGCCATGAGCTGCTACATGGCGCTGGGCGCCGTGCACGGGCTGTACAAGCCGGTGGACCGGCGCTTCAAGGACTTCATCGCCATTCCCAAGGCCAACGGCTACCAGTCGCTGCACACCGTGCTGCTGGGGCCGTTCGGCGCGCCGATCGAAGTGCAGGTCCGCACGGCGGAGATGGACTCGGTAGCCGAGCGCGGTGTGGCGGCCCACTGGGCGTACAAGACCGATTCGGGTCCGGCCAATAGCGCGCAGGCGCGCGCCCGCGAATGGCTGTCGTCGCTGGCGGACAGCCAGGCCAACACCGTTTCGTCGTCCGAGTTCATCGAGAACGTCAAGATCGACCTGTTCCCGGACGAGGTCTATCTGTTCACGCCGCGCGGCGACATTCTCGCGCTGCCGCGCAATGCCACTGCGCTCGATTTTGCCTATGCCGTGCACACCGACGTGGGCGACCACGCCGTGGCTGCGCGCGTGGATAAAAAGCTCGTGCCGCTGCGCACGCGCCTGGAATCGGGCCAGCTGGTGGAAATCATTACGGCGCCGTCCGCGCTGCCCAATCCGGCCTGGCTGGAATCGGTAGTGACCGGCAAGGCGCGTACGGCGATCCGCCAATACCTCAAACATCTGCAGCATGAAGATGCCGTCGACTTCGGCCATCGCATGCTCGATCGCGCACTCGATGCACTGGGCACCAGCCTTGATGCGATTCCGCCCGCCGTGCTGGATCGTTTCCTGGAAACCTCCAAGCTCAAGCGTCTGGAAGAATTGCTGTCGGACATCGCGCTGGGCAATCGCATCCCGCATCTGGTGGCCAGCCAGCTGGTGGCGGCGCGCGGCAAGAAATCCTCCGATGTGCAGCAGTCGCCGCATGTGATGGAGAAGATCCGCATCACCGGTGCCGAGCGCGGCGTGCTCAGCTTCAGCAATTGCTGTCACCCGCTGCCGGGCGACGAGATCATCGGCTATCTCTCGTCGGGCAAGGGCATCGTGGTCCATCGCGTGGAATGTCCCAACGTGGTGGAACTGCGCAAGTCGCCCGAGCGCTGCGTGGCGATCGAGTGGGATCGCGATGTGCAGGGCGATTACCGCGCCGAACTGCGTATCGAAGTCATCAACCGCCCGGGCGTGCTCGCCACCGTGGCGGCGGCCATCGCGGCCGCAAACTCGAACATCGAGAACGTGGAATACGTGGAGCGCGACGCGGCCGCGGCCACGCTGTTGTTCGCCCTCGAAGTGAAGAACCGCAAGCATCTGGCCGAAGTGATCCGCCGCGTGCGCCGTACCGGCGTGGTGAGCGGCGCCTACCGTTATCCGCTTTGAGAGCGGTGAATCGCAAATAGTCAGTGGTGAACAGGGCGGCGCTCGGGCGTGTCCGCTTCTTTTAGCCTGCTCGATGTCTGGCTATGATCCCCAGTCCGTGAGGCGCACAGCTTCCATCCCCGATTCCCTGTTCGGAGAACCAACCATGTCCCGCAGCATCATCACCACCGACAAGGCGCCTGCCGCCATTGGTCCGTACTCGCAGGCTGTGCGCACCGGCAATACGGTGTATTTCTCGGGCCAGATTCCGCTCGATCCGGCCACCGGTCAGATGGTGGAAGGCGATATCGCCCTGCAGGCGCGCCAGGTGTTCGTCAACCTCAAGGCGGTCGCAGAGGCTGCTGGTGGCTCGCTGGAAGAGATCGTGCGCGTTGGCATCTACGTGACCAACCTGGGTCACTTCGCCACCGTCAACGAGATCATGTCCGAGTATTTCCAGGCACCGTTCCCGGCGCGCTCGACCATCGAAGTGTCTGCGCTGCCGAAGCTGGCGGACATCGAAGTAGACGCCATCATGGTGCTCGACTGATCGAACCGCACGCCCCGCGCTGACAGGTGGCCGCGTGCGGCCGGCTGCAGCGCGAGGGTGGGCTCGGTTAGGCTTCGTCGATGCCGCCCAGTCGCGCCAATGCCGCCACGATACTTTCCGACCCCGGCGCCACGCCGGTATCGGCGTTGCCTGGTGTCGGCCCGGCGTTGGCGGAAACGCTGGCGCGTCTTGGTCTGGAGCGCGTGCAGGACCTGTGGTTCCACTTGCCCCTGCGTTACGAGGACCGTACCCACCTCACTCCCATCGCTGATCTGCGTCCCGGCGAGCGCGCACAGGTCGAGGGCGTGGTCGAGGCAGTCGAACGCGGGTTTCGCTATCGGCCACAGTTGAAGGTAGCCATTACCGACGGCTCGCAGCAGACCCTGGTGTTGCGCTTCTTCCATTTCAATCGCAGCCAGTCCGAACAGCTCAAACCCGGCACGCGCCTGTTGTGCTACGGCGAAGTGCGGCAGGCGGCGCTCGGGCTGGAGATGGTGCATCCGCAGTACCAGCGACTGAGCGGCGACGAGCCTGCGGTCGTCGATGAATTGCTGACGCCGGTGTATCCGACGACCGAAGGGTTGGGGCAGAAGCGGCTCGCCGGCGTGATCGCCAAGGCGCTGGCGCTGCTGCCGCAGGATGCGCAGCTGGAGCTGATACCCACCGAGCTCTGCGTCGCCCACGGCTTGACCTCGCTGCGCGAAGCGCTGCTCTATGTGCATCGTCCGCCGCCGGATGCCCATCTCGGCCAGCTGACTACCGGTCGTCATCCCGCGCAGCAAAGATTGGCGTTCGAAGAATTGCTCACCCAGCACCTCAGCCTCAAGCGCATGCGAGCGGCGGTGCGTCGGCGCCATGCGCCGCGCCTGCCCGGTACGGGGGAGCTGCGCGAACGGTTGCTGGCCAGTCTGCCGTTCGGACTCACTGGCGCGCAGCAACGTGTGAGCCAGGAGATTGCCAAGGACATCGCCCAGGGCAGCCCGATGTTGCGGCTGGTGCAGGGCGACGTCGGCAGCGGGAAAACCATCGTAGCCGCACTCGCTGCTCTGGCTGCGGTGGAGTCGGGCCAGCAAGTGGCCTTGATGGCCCCCACGGAACTGCTTGCCGAGCAGCATCTGCAGCACTTCCGCCATTGGCTGACGCCGCTGGGCATCGAAGTGGCATGGCTTGCCGGCAAGGTGACGGGCAAGGCGCGCCAACAGGCTTTGCAGCGGGTGGCATCGGGTGCTCATGTCGTGATCGGCACACACGCCCTGATGCAAGAGGGTGTGTCCTTCTCGCAGCTTGGGTTGGTGATCGTGGATGAACAGCATCGCTTTGGCGTGCAGCAGCGCTTGTCCTTGCGCGACAAGGGCGCAGACCATGAGAGCGGCCTGGTGCCTCATCAATTGGTGCTGACCGCCACGCCGATTCCACGCACGCTGGCCATGAGCGCGTACGCGGATCTCGATGTATCGGCGATCGACGAGCTGCCGCCGGGCCGCACGCCCGTCCAGACCATCGCGATTTCCAACGCGCGCCGCTTCGATGTGATCGAACGCATTCACGCGGCCTGTCTCGAAGGGCGCCAGGCGTACTGGGTGTGTACCCTGATCGAAGAATCCGAACAGCTGCGCGCGCAGGCTGCCGAAGTGGCGCACGCGGAGTTGTCATCGGCGTTGTCCGATTGCCGCATTGGCCTTATCCACGGGCGCATGAAGCCCAAGGAAAAGCAGGCTGTGATGGATGCCTTCAAGGCAGGCGAACTTTCGGTGTTGGTCTCCACTACCGTGATCGAAGTGGGTGTGGATGTGCCCAACGCCAGTCTGATGGTGATCGAAAACAGTGAACGACTCGGGCTGTCCCAGTTGCACCAGTTGCGCGGGCGAGTGGGGCGAGGGGCGATCGCTTCGAACTGCGTGCTGCTGTATCAGCCACCGCTTGGCCAGCTGGCGCGCGAACGCCTGCAGGTCATGCGTGACACGAATGACGGTTTTCGCATCGCGGAGAAAGACCTGGAATTGCGCGGCCCCGGCGAAGTGCTGGGCACGCGGCAGACGGGCCAGCTGAGTTTCCGCATCGCCGATCTCTCGCGCGATGCGCATCTGCTGCCGGCCGTGCAGGAGGTGGGTGCGGTGCTGTTGGCGCATCATCCGCAGCAGGCCGAAGGGCTGATCGCGCGCTGGATCGGCGCTGCCGCCCGTTACGCACATGCCTAGCGAGGAGCACTCTCCCTGTGGGAGCGCACCCTGTGCGCGACAGCCTTTCGCCGGCACCTCGCAGGACGAGTCGCGCACAGGGTGCGCTCCCACAATAAATTGCGCTGCCGATTGACGCTTGCGCGCGTCCGTAGAACGCCTAAGCTAATCGGTTCGCTCCCTAACGCGAGTTCCCCATGACCCAGCTGCAACTGTTGATCGACACCGACCCGGGCGTAGACGATGCGCTCGCCATCCTGATGGCGCATGCGCATGCCGACGTACTCGGACTGACCATTGCAGCGGGCAATGTCGGCCTCGCGCATACGGTGCGCAATGCGCGCACGCTGGTGGATCTGGTGGCCAAGCCGACGCCGGTGTTCCCGGGTTGTCCGACGCCGCTGGTGCGCATGCCGGAAGAAGACGCCGTGCACGTGCATGGCACCGACGGCCTTGGCGACGTCGGCTTTCCGGAGCCGCGCAGCGTGGCTGCCGATGAGCACGCCGCGCATGCACTGATTCGTCTTACCCGCGAACATCCCGAGCTGACCCTGGTGGCTCTCGGGCCGCTGACCAATCTCGCGCTGGCCGTGCGTCTCGACCCCACCTTGCCGCAGCGGGTGAAGCGCCTGGTGATCATGGGTGGCGCGGTCACCGGGCTGGGCAACACCGGCAAAATTCCCGCCGAATTCAATATCGGTTTCGATCCCGAGGCAGCGCACGTGGTGTTCGAGGCCTTCCCGATGTTCGACCTGGTCGACTGGGAAGTGGTGCTGCGCCATGCCTTCGATGACGAGGAATTCAATGGCTGGATCGCTGCAGGCGACCAGCGCGCGACCTTCTTCGAGCAGGTGTTCGGCACGGCGCGTACGTTCAATGCCAAGCGCGGCCGTCGCGGCGTGATCGCGGCGGACGCGCTGGCGATGGCGGTGGCGATCGATCCGGCCATGGTGACGCGAGCCGAAGAGCGCCACGTCGCCGTCGAAATGGATGGCCGCCTGACCCGTGGCGCCACCGTGGTGGACTGGACCGCCAGGCTGGGCCGGCCGGCCAATGCGCGCATCGTGATGGAGGTCGATCAGGCCCGGTTCGGCGCCATGGTGCGGCGGGCGCTGGGCGCCTGAACGGCTATAATCGAGGGCTCCGCCGGTCCAAGTCCCTGAGCGACTTGCCAATGGGGGCGACCCATGGTTAAAATGCCGCTCTTTTCACCCACCGCTTTGAGTCAGTCATGAAGCCCGATATCCATCCCAATTATCGCCAGGTGGTGTTTCAGGACCTGTCGTCCGATTTCGCGTTCCTGACGCGTTCGACGATTTCCTCGAAGGACACCGTCAAGTGGGAAGACGGCAACGAGTACCCGCTGGTCAAGGTGGATATCTCGAGCCATTCCCATCCGTTCTACACCGGCAAGCAGAAGTCGCTGGACACCGGCGGCCGCGTCGACAAGTTCCGTCGTCGCTACGCGCAGAAGTAATCGCGCGAAGTCTCTGCTGTCACGCTGCGGCCACGCAGCGTACGCAAGCTGAAACGCACGGGGCGAGCTGATGCTCGCCCCGTGCGTTTTTGCGTCCGCCCATCCGACCATCCGCTAGGGCATGTTGGCGGGACGATATGCGATAATCGGCGGCGAGGTGTCGCAGCCATCCCCCCACGCGACATCAACCCTACCTCGTCGGCCATCGCCTTCGCGCGACACGTCGGCGACGACATAAGCGTGAAGGAGGTTTTCCGTGTCCGATTCCAAGATCGTCAAGTTGGTGGATGAGTCGACCAACCGCAGCAGTGAACTGCCCCTGCTCAGCGGCACGTTAGGTCCCGCATGCATCGACATCGGAACGCTGTACAAGGACACGGGACATTTCACTTACGACCCGGGTTACGGCAGCACCGCCAGCACCAAGAGCGCCATCACCTATATCGACGGCGACGAAGGCGTGCTGTTGTATCGCGGCTACCCCATCGAGCAGCTGGCCGAGAAGTCGAATTTCCTCGAGACCTCCTACCTGCTGCTCAATGGCGAGCTGCCGAACAAGGATCAGTTCTCCAAGTTCGAGCACGACATCACGCACCACACGATGATGCACGAGTCGCTGAAGGACTTCTTCAAGGGTTTCCATCACGACGCGCATCCGATGGCCATGCTGGCCGCTTCGGTGGCTTCGCTGTCGGCCTTCTACCACGACGATATCGACGTGGATAATCCCGATGACCGCAAGCTCGCTGCGATCCGTCTGATCGCCAAGATGCCGACGATCGCCGCTGCCTGCTACCGTTACTCGATCGGCTGGCCGTTCCGCTATCCGCGCAACAACCTCGAGTACGTCGACCGCTTCCTGCACATGATGTTCGAAGTGCCGAGCGAGCCGCTGGAGATGAGCCCGGTCGCCGCCAAGGCGCTGGACCTGTTGTTCATCCTGCACGCCGATCACGAGCAGAACGCCTCCACCTCGACCGTGCGTCTGGTCGGTTCCACCGGTGCCAACCCGTACGCCTCCATCGCAGCCGGCATCACCGCGCTGTGGGGTCCGGCCCATGGTGGCGCGAACGAAGCTGTGCTCAAGATGCTCGAAGAGATCGGCACCGCCGACAAGGTCGAGACCGCCGTCAAGCGCGCCAAGGACAAGAACGACAACTTCCGCCTGATGGGCTTCGGCCATCGCGTCTACAAGAACTTCGATCCGCGCGCGAAGATCATCCGCGAGATGTGCCACAAGGTGCTCAACGAGCTGGGCGTCAACGACCCGCTGCTCGACGTGGCCATGAAGCTGGAAGAAGCCGCGCTGAAGGACGACTACTTCGTCGAGCGCAAGCTCTACCCGAACGTCGACTTCTACTCGGGCATCATCTACAAGGCCCTGGGTATCCCGACCGAGATGTTCACGGTGATGTTTGCCATCGCCCGCACCTCGGGCTGGATCTCGCACTGGATCGAGCAGCATGAAACGCCGGGATCGCGTATTGGTCGTCCGCGCCAGATCTATACGGGTGCTGACGTGCGTAACTACGTGGCTAGCGACAAGCGTTGATTCGCTCGGTCATTGAATGAAAAAAGCCCCGGTTTTCCGGGGCTTTTTTTGTGGGTATCGGCAAGATTGTGTCGCGCACAGGGTGCGCTCCCACAACAGCCCTCATCCCTGTGGGAGCGCACCCTGTGCGCGACAGGCCTGTCAACGAAGCGCTGACGACAACATCCTCTCAAACTCATCGTCGTTGTCGGCTGTAGCCAGCAACTCCTCGACGGCAGCCAGCGACGCCCTTCGCATCGGCTTCTCATCGATGCGATCCAGCGGCGCCTGCTTCAGCGCATCGCGCGGCAGCACGGTGATGTCAAAGGGCAGGCCGTCGGCGGCAAACAGCAGTACGGGATATTCCTCCTGCTCGTCACGCGTGGTGCGCAGGCGGCGCGTCTGCTGGGTGATTGGTACGCCGCGTTCCTGCAGGAACAACACCACGCTTTCGGCAGTGTCACTGAAGACATGCAGGCAGACAGCCGAGTGGGCATCCGCCGTGCCTTCGAGCACGGCGCCGACCAGCCGTGGATCGAAGCGGTCAAGGAAGCGCATGGCTTCCACGGCGGCCTCGCGTCGTTCCTGCAGCAACTGGGGCTGGGATTCGGCGTGGAAGATGCGCTGGTGTTCCCTCAGTGCGTCTTCGATTTCGTTGTTGCGCGGCAAGGCCTGCGCGTCCAGGATGCCCAGCCGCTCGGCGGCCTTGACCTTGGCGTGATGGAAATCGCGGATGCCGTGCTCGCTCATCAAGCGCGCCGCTTCCTGGGCGACGCGAAGACGATTGCGCTGCAGGCGATCCTGCGCGTGGATGCGATGGTGCTGACCTCGTGCCATGCCTCATTCCCCCGGCAATCTGGCGCCCGTCGTTGCGGACGCCAGCGGCAGCACGGTCTGGTGACGGAACCGGCGCTGCCGACGATTAGAAGATGTCGTAGGCGTGCTGCTGATCCTGGTCCTCCTGCTGCTGGTTGGCCTGGTTACGCAGTCGATCCACGTCTTCGACCTTGAAGATCTCCGACATGATGTTCGGGTCGTCCGCGCCGGCGGGCAGGCCGCTTTGGCGGTCTATCTGTACCGTAGTGATACCGGGCGGCAACGGCAAGATGGAGGCCGGCTGGTCCTTCAGCACCGCGCCGGTATAGCTCATCCAGATCGGCAGGGCCGCCTTGGCGCCGAACTCGCCCTTGCCGAGCGAGCCGAAGTCGTCGAAGCCCACCCAGACCGAGGTCACCAGGTCGCCGTTGAAGCCGACAAACCAGGCATCGCGGTGATCATTGGTCGAGCCGGTCTTGCCGGCCAGGTCGGTGCGGCCGAGCGCGGCGGCTGCCGCACCGGTACCGCGCTTGACCACGTCCTGCATCAGCGAAGTGACCAGGTAGTCGTTGCGCACCTCAATGACCTGGGGCGCCAGCACCGGCGGGTGGGCGCCGTCGCCATGGGCGTCGGCCGGGAGTACGGCATCGCCGACGCCGGCTACGCTGCCGGAAGTTGTCGGCGCACTGGCGGCAGCGGCCACTGAATTTCCTGGTGCGGCCCCCGTATTGGCCGGCGGCGGGCCGGGCGGGCGGGTATCGAGCAGGCGTTCGGCGCAGGTGCGGCAGGCGCGGGCCGGATTGGCCTGATAGACCGGCTTGCCGTCGCGGTCATCGATCTCGCTGACGAAGTACGGGGTGACCAGATAGCCGCCATTGGCAAACACGGCGTAGCCACGGGCCATGCTCATCGGCGACACCGAGGCCGTGCCCAGCGCCATCGACAGGTTGCTGGGCAGCGAATCGAGCGCAAAGCCGAAGCGGGTGGCGTAATCGCGGGCGAAACGCACGCCGATAGCGTCGAGCAGTCGCACCGAGACCAGGTTCTTGGATTGCACCAGGGCCTCGCGCAGGCGGATCGGGCCATCGAACTTGTCGTCGTCGTTGGACGGCGTCCACAGGCCGCCAGGGCGCGAGGGGTCGGGCAGGGCGAGCGGTGCATCGTTGACGATGGAGGCCGGCGTGAAGCCGCGCTCGAAGGCCGCCGAGTAGATAAAGGGCTTGAAGCTCGAACCCGGCTGGCGTGCGGCCATCACGGCGCGGTTGAACTTGCTGCGCAGGAAGTTGAAGCCACCGACCAGGGCCTGCAGCGAGCCGTCCTCGGGATTGAGCGAGACCAGCGCACCCTGTGCCGCCGGGATCTGGGTAAGCAGCCACTGGCCCTTGTCATCGCGCGCCACACGGATGATGTCGCCGCGCTTGAGCACGGTGGAGACGCTCTTGGGCGTGGCACCCACGCGGGTATCGTCGATGCGCGGGCGGGCCCAGCTCATGGCTTCCAGGTTCAGCTGCACCTCGTCGCGGCTGGCGAGGTAAACGCTGGCCGCGGTGGCCGATACCTGGGTCACGATGCCTGGCTGCATGCCGGATATGTCGGTATAGCCGGCCAGGGCGCGTTCCAGTTCATCCGTGCCCGCATCGGCAGCCAGCTCCTGGTGGGCCTCCGGGCCGCGCCAGCCGTGGCGGTGGTCATACTCGACCAGGCCCGAGCGCATGGCATCCACCGCGGCCTGCTGGCGCTTGCTGTCGACCGTGGTCTTGACCACATAGCCTTCGGTGAGGGCGTCGTTGCCCAGGCGGTCGAGCACCTGCAGGCGCACCATTTCGGCCAGATACGGCGCATCCACCTCAATGGCCGGCTCATGCGGCGAAGCGTTGATCGGCTCGGCGATGGACTGGTCGTACTCGGCCTTGGAGATGAAGCGGTTCTCCAGCATCTGGCCGAGCACCCAGTTGCGGCGCGCCAGCATGCGCTTGGGGCTGTTGAGCGGGTTCACCAGCGAAGGCAGCTGGAAAGTCGAGGCCAGGGTGGCGCATTCGGCCACGGTGAGCTGGTCCAGGGTCTTGCCGTAGTAATAGGAGGCCGCGGCGGCCACACCGTAGGAGCGGTGGCCCAGGAACATCTTGTTGAGATAGAGCTCCAGGATCTGGTCCTTGGTCAGCTCGCTCTCCATGCGCAGGGCGATGAAGATCTCGGTCAGTTTGCGCGAATAGAGCTTTTCCGGGCTCAGAAAGAAGTTGCGCGCCACCTGCTGGGTGATGGTGGAGCCGCCCGAGCCCTTGTCGCCACCCGAAGCCACCACATGCCAGCTGGCGCGGGCGATGCCGTGCCAGTCCACGCCGGGGTGCTGGTAGAAGCTGGCGTCCTCGGCGGCGAGCACGGCGTGCTTGAGCCGGTCGGGCACCTGGCCCATCGCCACGGGGATGCGGCGGGTCTCGCCGAAGCTCGCAATCAGCTTGCCATCTGCCGAAAGCACCCTAAGCGGCACCTGCATGTGGTAGTCCTTAAGGACCGCCACGGAGGGGAGCCGGGGGGAAATAAGCCAGTAGGCCACGCCAACCGCCGCGACACCCAGCAGCAAACCTGTAAAAGCCAGGACGAGGATCCAGCGCAGCAACCGCTTAAGAATTTGCATGATTTGGGTGTTTGCGAGACGTGAGTCAAAACAAGTCAGAGTATAGATGTAGCAGTATCCACGGCATGAACCGAGCCCGTCACAGCAAGAAGCAGGCCAGTGGCCCAGTCGCCCAACCTGTGGATGCCGTCACGCGAATGAGTCGAGAAAAAGCTCGTAGGCCGTTGCCAATACGTTAATTTTTGGATTAAATGCCGATGCGCATCAGACCAATCTGAGTCTGGACGCACAGGGGCAAGGGGGAACATCGTGGGGCTCTTTACACCCAAGAAGCCGCCACTTGTCGGCGTCGACATCAGTTCGACGGCCGTCAAGTTGCTGCAACTCAGCCAGGCCGGCGGTCGCTATCGCGTGGAGCATTACGCGGTCGAGCCACTGCCCCCCAACGCTGTAGTTGAAAAGAATATTGTCGAGGTCGAGGCCGTGGGCGAGGCGATTCGGCGTGCGCTGGCGCGTTCGGGTTCCAAGCTCAAGCACGCGTCCGCGGCGGTGGCCGGCTCCGCCGTCATCACGCGCGTGATCCCGATGCCGAGCGAATTGTCCGAGGATGATCTGGAAGGCCAGATCCAGGTCGAGGCCAACCAGTACATCCCGTATCCGATCGAGGAAGTCAGCCTGGACTACGAGATCCTCGGTCCGGTGCGCGACAACCCCGAAATGAACAACATCCTGCTGGCCGCCTCGCGTACCGAGAATGTGGACATGCGCGTGGCCGCGCTCGATCTGGGTGGCTTGTCCGCCAAGGTGATCGACGTCGAAGCGTTCGCCATGGAAAACGCGTTTGCGATGGTGGCCGACCAGTTGAACGTCGGTCGCGACGCGCTGGTCGCCGTGGTCGACATCGGCGCCACCATGACCACGCTGTCGGTGCTGCGCAATCAGCGCACCATCTACTCGCGTGAGCAGGTGTTCGGCGGCAAGCAGCTCACCGACGAAATCATGCGCCGCTACGGCCTCTCCTACGAGGAAGCCGGTCGCGCCAAGCGCAAGGGCGGCCTGCCCGACTCTTATGAGAGCGAGGCGCTGGAGCCGTTCAAGGAATCGCTGGTGCAGCAGATCAGCCGCCTGCTCCAGTTCTTCTTCGCCGGCAGCGAATACAGCAAGGTCGACCAGGTCGTGCTTGCTGGCGGTTGCGCATCCATCGAAGGCATCGGTCCGATGCTCGAAGACCAGCTTGGCGTGCCGTGCGTGGTGGCCAACCCGCTGGCGCGCATGTCGCTGTCGCCTCGCGTGCAGGCCCAGTCGCTGGCACAGGACGCCCCCGCATTGATGATCGCGGTCGGCCTCGCGCTGAGGAGCTTTGACTGATGGCACACATCAACCTACTTCCGTGGCGCACCGAGCGCCGCAAGCAGCGCGAGCGCGAGTTCTTCATGCAGTTGGGCGCGGCTGCCGTGGCAGCGGTGCTCGCCGTGCTGGTGTGGTACGGCTGGATGGATGGCCGCATCAGCAGCCAGAACGACCGCAACGCCTATCTGCAGGGCGAGATCAAGCAGCTCGACGAGCGCATCACCAAGATCAAGGACCTTGAAAAAGTCCGCGAAAGCCTGCTCGCGCGCAAGCAAATCATCGAGCAGCTGCAGGCCAACCGGTCGCAGATGGTCCATCTGTTCGACGAGCTGGTGAAGACGATCCCGGCCAGCGCCCGCCTCAACGGTCTCAAGCAGACCGGTGATTCGATGACGCTGGATGGCGTGGCGCAATCCAACGCCAGCGTGGCCGAGTACATGCGCAACATCGAGACCTCGCAGTGGATGGGTCATGCCGATCTGCGCAAGACCGAGAACACGCATGGCGACAGCCGTCTGCCGTACGCGTTCGGGTTGGATGTGGCGTTGAGCCGGCCCAAGGGTGACGACAACGGCGATGGTTCCAGCGAAGGTCATGCACCGGCCTCCGCCAGCTCCACGGCTCAGCCGGCCGCGGCCCATGACGCGCAGCCTGCCAAGGCCGCGACCGTGGCAGCCCCGGCTACGCCGGCCGCCGCCCCTGCCGCCGCGACCCCTGCAGCCAACGGAGGAGCCAAGTAATGAAGTTCCTCAATGATCTGCAGAGCCTGGACCGCAACAACATCGGCGGCTGGCCCAAGTCGGTCAAGATGTTCTTTACCGGTTTGCTGCTCGCCCTCATCGTGCTGGGCGGCTGGTACTTCTTCGTCAGCGACCAGCAGGACCAGTTGCAGGCGGCCGTTGCCAAGGAAGACCAGCTCAAGAAAGAGTTCTCCGACAAGCAGGCCAAGGCGGTCAATCTCGAGGCTCTCCAGCAGCAGCTCGACGAGATGCAGGACATGCTGCGCCAGTTGCTGCGCCAGCTGCCCAGCAAGACCGAGATGCCCGAGTTGCTGATCGACGTTTCGCAGACGGCGCTGTCGGCCGGCCTGGAAACCGAGCTGTTCCAGCCCGGTCCGGAGTCGCCGAAAGACTTCTACGCGGAAAAGCCGATCCAGTTGCGCATGGTGGGCACCTACCACCAGTTCGGCACCTTCATCAGCGGCGTGGCTTCGCTGCCGCGCGTGGTGATCCTGACCATGCACGACGTGTCGCTCACGCCCAAGAATCCAGGCGCCAAGGGTGCCGCCAACGGGTTGCTGGTACTGCAGGGCACCGTGAAGACCTATCGCTATCTGGACGAAGACGAAAGCGCGTCCGCCAAGGCAGCCAACGCCAAGTCGACGCACGGCAAGCCGGCCGCGAACACGGGAGGGCAGAAATGAGCAAGTTCGCTGCCATCAAGCCTGCCTCCATGGGCAAAGCCGTGCTGGTATTGGGTGTCGTCCTCACGCTCGCCGGTTGTAGCGGGCAGGACGATCTCCACCAGTGGGTCGCCCAGGAAAAGCAGAAGAAGGGCGCGCCGATCCCGCCGCTGCCCGTCATCAAGACGTTCGAGACCTTCCAGTACAACGACCAGGACAAGCGTGATCCGTTCAGCCCGAGCACGGCCGAACTCCAGGGCAGCGCCAACACGGGGCCACGGCCGGATGAAAACCGCGCCAAGGAACCGCTGGAAATGTTTGCGCTGGACAGCTTGAAGATGGTCGGCACCGTGGGGACAGGTGCCGCAACGGAAGTGCTCGTGAAGGACCCCGGTGGCGTGATCCACCGTGTCCATCGCAACGAATACATGGGCCAGAACTATGGTCGGGTCACCGCGGTAGCCGATGACCATATCGACCTGGTGGAACTGGTATCCAATGGCAACGGTGGCTGGATGGAACGTTCCGCCAGCATCGCGCTCAGCGAGAAATAAGAAACAGGGGCTGATGCAATGACCAACCAAATCAAAACCGTTCGGGGCAGTGTCATGCGCCAGGCTAGCCGTTATGTGGTTGTGGGCCTGCTGACGCTGGGCGCCGCCTGGTCGAACGCGGCGGCTGCGGCCACCAGCACCCTGAAGGACATCAGCTACGACACGCTGCCAGGTGGCCGTGTCGAGCTGCATCTGAACTTCGCCCAGGGTCCGGTGCCGGAACCGAAGATCTTCACCACCGGCAATCCACCGCGCATCGCGGTCGATTTCCCCGATACCGATAACGCGGCGGCTCGCCATCTCGATATCGGCAAGGGTGCAACGACCGGCGTCTCGGCGGTTTCCGCCGGCGGCCGCACCCGCGTCGTGGTCGAACTGGTGCGCGACTCCACCTACCGTTCCCGCGTCGAGGGCAACAGCCTCGTGCTCACGGTGAACAACGGTACCGATGCGCAGACCACCACCACGGCATCGAACATCGATCCGTCCAAGGCGCTGCCGTCGATGGCCAGTGGCCCGGCGGTGTCCAACATCGACTTCCGCCGCGGTCCCAATGGCGAAGGCCGCATCCTGATCGACTTCAGTGCCGCCGGCGCCAGTGCCGACATGAAGCATCAGGGCGACAAGGTGATCGTGGATATCAGCCACGCCAACCTGCCGCCCAACCTGGCCCAGCGCCTGGACGTGCTCGATTTCGCCACGCCGGTGCAGTCGATCGTCACCAAGTCCAGTGGTGGCGGTGCGCATATGGAAATCAGCACCAAGGGTGTGGTCGATACGTCGGCCTACCAGAGTGGCAACCAGTACGTGGTGGAAGTGGCGCCCAAGAAGAAGGATCCGAAGGCCGATGCCGCGCTGGCCAAGGGTCAGGAGCCGGTCTATACGGGCAACCGGGTGACCTTCAACTTCCAGGACATTCCGGTGCGTTCGGCCCTGCAGCTGCTGGCTGACATCTCCGGTCTCAACCTGGTGGCTTCCGACACCGTGGGTGGCAGCGTCACGCTTCGCCTGGTCAACGTGCCGTGGGATCAGGCCCTCGACGTGGTGCTGCGCGCCAAGAGCCTGGACAAGCGCCGCAACGGCAACGTGATCTGGATCGCGCCGCAGGAAGAACTGGCCAAGTACGAGCAGAGCATCGCCGATGCCCGCATCAAGGCTGAGGACAACGCCGAGCTGGTCACCGACTATGTGCCGATCAGCTATGGCAAGGCCAAGGACATTGCCAAGCTGCTGACCACGGGCACACAGCAGAGTACAGGTGGCGGCGGCAACAGCAGCGGTGCTTCTCGGGGCTTCCTGTCCTCCCGCGGTAGTGTCTCGTTCGACGATCGTACGAACACCTTGCTGATCAACGACAACCCGCAGAAGATCCGCGAGCTGCGTGCACTCATCGCCGTGCTGGACAAGCCGGTGCAGCAGGTGCTGATCGAGTCGCGCATCGTCATCGCCACCGACAACTTCACCCGCGAGCTCGGCGCCAAGTTCGGCGTGCAGGGCAAGAAGGTGAATCCGAGCGGCCAGACGCTTTCGACCGGCGGTCAGTCCAACGGCGACGGCACGGCCGGCGGCATCAACGTCAACCTTCCGACCAGTACGCAGGCCGGCAGCTTCGCCCTGGGCATCCTCGGCAAGAACTACGCCCTGGACCTGGAACTCTCGGCCGCACAGACCGAAGGCCGTGGCGAAGTGATCTCCAGCCCGCGCGTCATCACTGCCAACCAGCAGGAAGCAGTGATTCGCCAGGGTCAGGAAATCGGCTACGTGACCTACCAGAACACCGCCACCGGCGCGGCCGGCAGCGGCACGGCGACCGTGCAGTTCAAGGACGCCGTGCTTGAGCTGAAGGTCACCCCGACCATCACCTCCGACAACCGCGTCTACCTGATGATCAACGTGAAGAAGGACGCGCTGGCGGACTTCATCACTGTGCCGGGCAGTGGCCAGGTGCCGCAGATCGACACGCGTGAGATCAACACCTCGGTGCTGGTCGACAACGGTCAGACGGTGGTACTGGGCGGCATCTACGAGATCACCAAGCAGAACAACGCCACCAAGGTGCCGGGTCTGGGCGATATCCCGGGTCTGGGCGTGCTGTTCCGCAACACCTCGCGCGAAAGCGACAAGGCGGAGCTGCTGATCTTCGTGACCCCGCGCATCCTGAGCGACAGCCTGCAATAAGCGTGGTTTCACTGAAATAAGGCAAAGGGGCGGCTTCGGCCGCCCCTTTGTTTTGGGCACGCCAGCCGCGCTCGATGGGGGTCGGAAGTCATGGGTAGTAAACTTCCGGAGCCAGTTAAGGTCTGTCGTTACGTTCAACCTTGATGGATTCCCCGATGGACATGCCCGAGGCCCCCACCTCATCCAGCCTGCAAGAGGCTTTCCTGCGCGTGCGCGATGAGCTGCAACGCAGCGTCATTGGCCAGCCGCACCTGATCGATTGCCTGCTGGTGGCCCTGTTGGCCGATGGTCACCTCCTGGTCGAAGGCGCCCCGGGCCTGGCCAAGACCACTGTCGTCAAGGCGCTGGCAGCCTGCATCGAGGCCGATTTCCACCGCGTGCAGTTCACGCCCGACCTGTTGCCGGCCGATCTCACGGGCACCGACGTGTTTCGTCCGCAAGCGGGCAGTTTCGAGTTCGAGCGTGGCCCGCTGTTCCACAACATCGTGCTGGCCGACGAAATCAACCGCGCACCGGCCAAGGTGCAATCGGCCCTGCTCGAAGCGATGGCCGAACGCCAGATCACCGTGGGACGCAGCACCTGGCGCCTGCCGGAGCTGTTCATGGTGATGGCGACGCAGAACCCGATCGAGCAGGAAGGCACGTTTGCGTTGCCCGAGGCACAGCTCGACCGCTTCGTGATGCACGTGACCATCGGTTATCCCGACGCGGCCGCCGAGCTGGCCATCCTGCAGCTGGCCCGCGAGCAGGCGCGCAGGAGCCTGCATCCGGTAGCGGTGGCGCGGCCCAGCTTGAGCCAGAACGATGTCTTCAGTGCACGCGAGGCCGTGCTGGATGTGCACATGGCGCCGGCGCTGGAGGAATACATCACGCAACTGGTGCTGGCGACACGCGAGCCGGGCGCCTACGGCGCGGAGCTCAAGCGCTGGATCGCCTGGGGCGCCAGCCCGCGAGGGACCATCGCACTGGATCGCTGCGCTCGCGCCCACGCCTGGCTGGCCGGGCGCGATTACGTGCTGCCTGAAGACGTGCACGCCATCGTCCACGAAGTGCTGCGCCATCGCGTCCTGCTCAGCTACGAAGCGGAGGCCGAAGGCGTTCGCAGCGATCAGGTGATACGCCGCGTACTGGATCTTGTGCCCCTGCCGTGAGTGCCGTTGCTCCCATCACACCGGACGGCGATGGCCGTACGAGCGTCCGCCTCGCCGAATTGGTGGCCTTGCGCGCACGGGTCGCCAAAGCGGCGCTGCCGAGGCTGGAAAGCCGGGCGATGCGCTCGGGCCAGCAATCCAGCCGTCTATACGGCCGCGGCATGGATTACGCCGAATCGCGTGTCTACCAGCCGGGCGACGATGTGAGACGCATGGATTGGCGGCTGACCGCGCGTAGCGGCCGCCTGCACACCAAGTTGTTCCAGGAGGAACGCGAGGGTCGCTTGCTGATCCTGCTCGACGCCCATGAGAGCATGCGCTTTGGTACCCGTGTACGCCTGAAATCCGTGCAGGCTGCGCGTGCTGCGGCGCTGGCTGCGTGGTACGCCGTGCGCGCGGGTGAGCGGGTAGGCTTGATGTCCTTTGGTAACGGTCACCGCATGCTGCGGCCGCAGTCGGGCACGCGCGGTGCGCTTGCCGTCTGCGGTGCGCTGGCGGATTGGGATGCCAGCTATGCGCCGATTCCGGGCGAGCCGCTGTCCGATGTGCTGTTGCGCGCGGGGCGGCTGATGCATGGCGCCAATCGCGTATTGTTGATCAGCGACGGGCTCAGCTGCGACGACGGTGCGCAGGGTCACCTGCTCAAGCTGTCGCACAAGGCGGGCATCCGCGTGCTGGTGGTGGCAGATGCCCTGGAGCTGGGGCTGCCGCCCGCAGGGCGTTATCCGATGGAACACGATGGCATCCGCCGCGAAGTGGCCCTGTTTGGCGGGCGTCAGCGCCGCGAGTTCCAGCAGGCGCTTGGCGCAGGGCAGAGCCGACTCAACGCCATGGCGCAAGCGCTCGGCCTGCCGCACAGCACCATCGATACCGCCGCCGATCCGCTGGATGCCGTGATGTCGCTGCTGGCGCCCGGAGTACGTCGATGAGCGCGCCAGCCGCCGCACCGGCCAACGGCCCTTTGCTGCGCGACATCCATCTGCCGCCGCCGCCCTCATGGTGGCCGTTGGCGCCCGGATGGTGGGGCCTGATGGTGTTGGGACTGCTCGCCGTCGGCGTGTCCATCTGGTGGTGGCGTCGACAGCGCCGCCGTGCTGGCGACGAACGGCGCGTGTTGGCCGAGGTCGACCAGGTGCTGTCGTTGTGTCGCGAGCAACCGCAAGCGCTCGCCAGCGGATTGCATCAGCTGTTGCGGCGGGGCGCGCTGCGCATCGATCCGGCTGCCGCGCAGCAGCGTGGCGAGGCCTGGCGCCAGACGCTGGCGCGGATGCCCGTCGACGCCATCGCGCTTGAGCAACTGCACGGTTTGGAAGCAGCCATGTACCGCCCGGCGACGCCATTGGATCCCGATGCCGCGGCAGGCGCCACGCGCCGCTGGTTGCAGCTGGCGTGGCGCCACCGCGTCCCATCGTCTGGCCAGGGTTTGGGTGGCCGCAAAGCGAGCGGGATGCTGCCATGACCGAGTTCGTCTGGCCGTGGATCATCGTGCTGGCGCCGCTCCCGTGGCTGTTGCGGTGGTGGCTGCGTCCTGCCGCGCCGGGGCAGGCCCTGCACATTCCCCATCCGGGCGTGCATCTGGACACGCCCGAGCGACAGGGGCGAGGCGGCTGGCGTACCTGGTTGCTGGTGCTCGCGTGGCTGGCCCTGCTTGCCGCGGCTGCGCGCCCTCAATGGGTGGGGCCACCCCAGGCCCAGCAACGCAGCGGGCGTGCCCTGATGCTGGCGGTCGATCTATCCGGAAGCATGCGCACCGACGACATGCAGCTGAGCGGGCAGCCGGTCAGCCGCTTTGGTGCAGTGGAGGCGATTGCCGGCGATTTCATTGCGCGTCGTAGCGGCGATGAGATGGGTTTGATCCTGTTCGGCAGCCGAGCCTTCCTGGTGACGCCGCTCACCTATGACTTGCAGGCCGTGCGCGCACAGCTGCAGGGCGCGGCCGTGGGCCTGGCAGGTACCGAAACGGCGATTGGCGATGCCATCGGCGTGGCGGTGAAGCGGCTGGCGGGTTTGCCGGAACAGGCGCGCGTAGTCGTGCTGCTGACCGATGGCGTCAACAACGCCGGCAACATCGCGCCGCTTGATGCCGCGCATGCGGCGAAAGCCGCTGGCGTGCGCATCTACACCATCGGCATCGGCGCCACGGAGATGAGCATTCCCGATTTGTTTGGCACGCATACGGTGAATCCGTCGGCGGACCTGGACGAAAACATGCTGCGCACCATGGCGACGCAGACCGGTGGTCGCTATTTCCGCGCTACGGATGCCAGTCAATTGGCCGATGCCTATCGCGCCATCGATGCACTTGAGCCGATGCCGCAACAAGGCCCTTCGCTGCGGCCGCGCCATGAGTTGTTCCGCTGGCCGCTGGGCTTCGCCGTGCTGGCATGGCTGCTCGCCTTCGCACCGCATGTGCGCCGCCGGGAGGCGTTTGCATGAGCGAGGCATGGCAGCAGTTTCATTTCCTGCGGCCGTGGTGGCTGCTCGCTCTTTGCGCGCTGCCGCTGTTGATTGCGCTTGCCGCAGGGCGACACGGTGCGCGCGAACAACTGTCGCGCCTGGTCGATGCGGAGTTGTTGCCGTTCCTGTTGAAAGGAAATCCCGTGCGCAGGCGCGCCACGCCATGGTTGCTGGCCTGTGGCTGGGCGCTCGTCACGCTGGCGATGGCAGGACCCACCTGGAGCCGCGTGGCGCAACCCTTGTATGCGAAACGCGCCGCCCAGGTGGTGGCCGTGTCGCTGTCGCAGCGCATGTTGGCGCGCGATGTGACACCAAGCCGGCTGGATCGCGCGCGCTACAAGGTGCGAGATCTCCTGGCCAGCAATCATGATGGGCTGAACGCGTTGATCGCGTACGCTGGCGAAGCCTTCGTGGTGGCGCCGTTGACCTCCGATGGCGCGGCGCTCAACGATCTGCTGGCGGCACTCTCGCCCGATACCATGCCTGTCGATGGCGACGATCCGGCCCAGGCCATCGAACGCGGCGTCAGCCTGATACACGACGCCAAGGTCGGCGGCGGCTCGCTGGTGCTGGTCACCGATGATGCCGATGCTGCGGCGCAGGCTGCCGCGCGCAAGGCGCTGGCCGATGGCGTGCGCGTTTCGGTGCTGGGCATCGGTACTGCGCAAGGTGGCCCGGTACCGCTGTCGGACAACAGCTTCCAGCGCGACGCGCAAGGCGGCGTGACGCTCGCGCGGCGCAACGACGATGCCTTGCGCGCACTCGCCGCCAGCGGCGGCGGGCAATACGTGCCGATGACCGATGATGATCGCGACATACGCGCGCTCGATGGCGAACTGCGCGCAGGCGGACCGGCAACACTGGCGGCCGATCTGCACGGCGACGAATGGCAGGATCGCGGGCCATGGTTGCTGCTGTTGTTGCTGCCGCTGGCGGCCACGTCGTTCCGCCGTGGTTGGCTGATGCTGTTCGCGCTGGCGTTGCTGCCCGCGATGCCCGGTGTGGCACAGGCGAGCACGTGGAGCGATTTGTGGCGTCGCCCCGATCAACAAGCCGCCATGGCGTTGCAACAGGGCGATGCCAGGCGTGCCGAGCAGTTGGCGCGCGATCCCGCCTTGCGTGGAGCGGCCGCCTATCGCGCCGGAGACTACGCCGCGGCAGGCAATCAGCTGCGCCCGCTGGCTGGCACTGACGCGCAATACAACCTTGGCAATGCGCTGGCCAGGCAGCGCGATTACCAGGGCGCCCTGGATGCCTACGATCGAGCGCTCAAGGCCGATCCCAAGAACGCCGATGCGCTGGCCAATCGCAAGGCGGTGGAAGACTGGATGCGTCATCAGCCTAAGAATCCGCAGAACGACAACGGTGCGAAGGACAACAAGGGCAAGGCAGGCTCGGGTCCCTCGACTACACCGCCCGACAATGCACAAGGCCAGGCGGGCCAGCAGCGCGACGAGAGCAAACAGGACCAGGGCCAAGGCAAGTCCTCGCAGGATGCGCACGGCGGATCGGAAGGCCAGAGCCACGATCAGAGCGAGCAGGGGCGCAACCAGACGATGGACAAGTCGCCCGGCCAGGAAGGCGTCAATCAGCCGCAGACGCCCGAGCAACAGGCGCAGGAGCGCGCACGCCAGGCCCAGGCGCAACAGGCGCTTCAAAAGCAGATGGACGAGGCGCTGGGCAAGCAGCAAGCCAACGAGAAGGCGCGCGACGGCACCCACGAACTTGGCGCCATCGAGAAAGACGACGCCCAATCGAAACTGCCTGCCGATGTGCGACAGGCGCTGCAGCGCGTGCCTGACGATCCGGGCGCGCTGTTACGGCGCAAGTTCGAACTTGAATACCGGCAGCGCCATGGTGGCGCATCGCCGTCTGAAGGTGACTCGCAGTGAAGGCCCGCTATCTTCATATCTTGCTGTTTTGCCTCGCGTGCCTGTGGCCGCTGGCGTCGTTCGCCGCGGACGTCCAGGCAACGCTGGATCGCAATCGCGTGGAGCTTGGTGAGACAGTCACGCTGAATCTGCGCGCCAGTGGCGGCGCCATGGCGGCCACACCGGACCTGAGCGCGTTGTCGGAGGACTTCGCCGTGCTTGGCTCTTCAAGCAACACCAGCATCAGCATCATCAACGGCCAGCGCGCCGCGCAGGTTACGGTGGGCGTGGCATTGCGTCCGCTGCGTGTGGGCACCTTGCGCATTCCAGCGCTGTCCTTTGCCGGCGGGACCACCGCACCAGTGGATTTGGAGGTGGTGCAGCCCGATGCCAGCGCAGCAGCGGCGGGTCGCAAGGACGTCTTCGTCGAGGCGACGGTCGATCCCGCCAGCGCGTATGTCGGCCAGCAGATCGTCTATACGGTGCGCTTGTTCTACGCCACCGATCTGACCAGCGGGGCCCTGGAAGACCCGCAAGTAACCGGCATCGACTTCCGTCGCCTCGGCGATGAAATCACCTACCAGGCGGAGCGGGGCGGTCGTCGCTACAACGTGATCGAGCGCCGCTACGCGGCCACGCCACAGCGCGAAGGCCATCTGCAGATTCCAGCCGTGGCCTTCCAGGGCGAGTCGGTCAACATGGCCAACCCCGACGCCTTCTTCGGCAACGGCACGCCGATCACGGCGGCGTCGCCGGTGGTGGACATCGATGTACGGCCGGCCCCCACGCGGGCGGCGCAGGCGGCATGGCTGCCTGCGCGTTCGCTCAATCTCACGCTGGATGGCGGCCCGTCGCATGGCGATCTGCATGTGGGCGAACCATTGAACCTGGTGATGAACGTGCAGGCCGTCGGCCTGCCGTACGAGGCCTTGCCTGCGCTCAGCCTGCCCTCGCTCGACGGCGCCACTGTGTATCCGGACAAGCCGGTGAATGGCACGCGCGTGGAAGGCCCGTGGCTGGTGGGGCGTCGTCAGCAGAGCTTCGCCGTGGTGCCCAATCGCGTCGGCAAGCTGAGCATTCCGGAAACCACGCTCACCTGGTGGAACGTGGTGGAGAACCACGCCGAAACAGCGCGCATTCCGGCGCAGACGTTCAACGTGCTGGCGGCGGCAGGCGCGCCAGCGGCGTCGGCAGCGCCCACGCCGCAAAGCAACGCCATACCTGTCGAAGTCGCGCCGGCGCAGGCCACCGTCGTCGTCCAACACACCTGGTGGCGCAGTATCGCCTTCGCCAGCCTCGGCTTGTGGGTACTGACGGTGCTGGCCTGGCTGATCTGGCGTCGTCGACGCGGCGGGCTGGCGGCGGATGCGCCGCCACGGGAAACCCAGGCCACGGCACCGCATCTGCGCGCGGCCTTTCTTGCTGCTGCCCGTGGCAAGGATGCGGCAGGACAGGCGGCCTCCTTGCTCGCCTGGGCCCAGGTGGAAAGGCCTGCGCTACGCAATCTCGGTGAACTCGCCCTGGCTTTGTCTGCAGGAGCTCAACGCGAAGCCATCGATGCCTTGCAGCGCAAACGCTATGCCGGCGCGGACGATGCCGGGCTGAACGAGCGCCTCGTTGCTGCGTTCAAAAATGGATTTGCGTGGCAGCCCCTGGCGCAAGCGTCGAACGCCTCGCCGCTGCCGCCGCTCTATCCGTTCAATGTGCGTCGCTGAGCGCCTCGCGCCAGATGGCGGCCATGTCCTCGCTGAAACAGCAGACCCGCACCTCTGATGGACCGCCCTGCGGCGCATCCAGCAGGCTGCGCACGGCCACCCGCGCGGCCCGATGCGGCGGATAGCCGTAGACCCCACAGCTGATCGCGGGGAAGGCGATCGAATTGAGGTCATATTCTGTCGCCAGCACCAGGCTTTGCCGATAGCAGTTGGCCAACTGTTCAGGCTCGCCGCTCTGGCCGCCCAGCCAGATCGGGCCGACGGTATGGATGATGTAGCGTGCCTTGAGGTCGAATCCGGCGGTGATGCGCGCTTCGCCGGTAGGACAGCGCACGCCGGGGCTGAGCTCGGGTATGGCCTGGCAGGCCTCCATCAGCCTCGGGCCCGCCGCCCGGTGGATGGCGCCATCCACGCCGCCGCCGCCCAGCAGCGCGCTGTTGGCGGCGTTGACGATGGCATCCACGTCCAGTGCGGTAATGTCGCCGACAATGATGTCTATGTTCATAGGCCTTGGCTTCGTAAATAGTTGCGACGTATGCTTGGGCTACGACACCATCCCGCAGGGAATGACCCATCGCCATGACTAAGGCAGAAGACATTTCGTTTGGCTATTTGCTCAACGATGTCACCTTGCTGTTCCGCAAGCACTTCGACAGGCGAGCCGTGAAATTCGGGTTGACCCGCGCCCAGTGGCGGGCCACCAAGATGCTCTACCACCGCGAAGGCCTGCGCCAGACCGAGCTGGCTGAATCCTTGGAGATGGAGCCCATCGCGGTGGGCCGGGTGATCGATCGCCTGCAGGCCGCCGGTTTCGTCGAACGCCGGCCTGATCCCAAGGACCGCCGCGCATGGCGGCTCTATGTCACCGACCAGGCGCGCGGCGTCATCGCCGATATGGAGCTGATCGCCAAGGGTGTACGCAAGGATGCCACCCAGGGTATCAGCGTGCCTGAGCTGGAGCAGGCGCTGGGCGTGCTCAACCGCATCAAGGAAAACCTGCAGGCGCTGGACAACGGGGCCAGCCCCGACGACGGCGAGGTCTGATCCAACGCCCCAGCAAGCCCCGGCCCAGGCCTTATGGCAGGTGTGCGTCATGCTGCCGCCATACTATTTTGCGATGAACATGTCGTCTGCCTGACGGCGGACGATTTGCCAAGTGCTGTCGGTCGTGCGGGTCACGGACGCTGGCTGCATCACAATGCCTGGTGCGACGCACCGGGGAAGTGAGGGATGCCCATGTAAAGAGGGCATGCTTCGGTGCGGCAATCCCCTTTTTGGACAGGCAGCGCAGCCTTTTGTGGCGGCGCCCCGGCGCATGACGGGCGCGCCGGTAGCGGTGGGTGGTCGGAGACATCATGCAAGGTTCGTCCCGCAAGAAACTCGTAGTGCTGGCAGCGATCATCGTCGCCGCGATCGTGGCCGCGCAGATGTTCCGCGGCGGCGAGCGTGCCGCCGCCAAGACGCCTGTCACACCCTCATCGGTGCCGGTGAAGGTGGCCAGCGCGCATCGCGGCGATCTCGATCTCACCTTGAAGGTGATTGGTCGCGCCGAAGCCTTTTCGACGGTGAACGTGCAGGCGCGCGTCAGCGGCCAGTTGCAGGCCTTGCTGTTCAGGCCCGGCGGACAGGTGAAGCAGGGCGACACCATCATCCGCATCGATCCGAGCCTGCTGCAGGCGCAGCTCGATCAGGCGCTGGGCAATGTCGCCAAGGACCAGGCGCAGCTCGACAACGCCAACACCGTCATCAAGCGTTACCAGCCCTTGCTAGGCAAGGGCTATGTCTCGCAGATGGACTACGACACGTACAAGGCCAACCAGAGCATCTATACCGCCGCGGTGAAGGCCGACCAGGCGGCCGTGGAACTGGCGCGCACGCAGCTGAGCTATACGCAGATCCAGGCGCCGTTCGACAGCATCGCCGGTGCACCGCTGGTCTATCCCGGCGCGCAGCTCACTGCCAATGACACCTCGATCGTCGTGCTCAATCAGATACGCCCGATCCACGTGACTTTCTCCGTGCCCGAGACGGGCCTGGATGGCATCAAGGCCAGCATGACGCGCGGCAAGGTGCCCGTGGCCGTGAATATCCCCGGCACCAAGTCAGCGCCGATGGCTGCCGAGTTGGACTTCATCAACAACTCGGTGGATGCCACTACCAGCACCATCCAGCTCAAGGCGCGCTACGCCAACGACGACGACCGGCTCACGCCGGGGCAGTTCGTGGAAGTGGCGTTGCCTACCACGCGCCTGAGCAATGTGGTGACGGTGCCCGTGGTGGCTCTGCAGAACTCGCCGCTGGGCAGTTTCGTGTTTGTGGCCAATGCAGACGGCACGGTGCAGCAGCGCATGGTCACGGCGGGCCCCACGACGGGCGCGCAGATCGTCATCGAGAAAGGCCTGGACGGCAACGAGACCGTGGTGACGGACGGCCAGCTGCTGCTGGTCGACGGCGCCCATGTGCACGTCGTGACTGACAAGGGCTGAGGCGGCACATGAACCTGCCTGCCCTGTGCATCCAACGCCCGGTGATGACCACGCTGTTGATGGTGGCGTTGCTGGTGTTTGGCGTTGTCGCCTACCCGAAGCTGCCGGTCAACGAATTGCCCAATGTCGATTTCCCCACCATCACGGTGAGCGCCAGCTTGCCGGGCGCGGCGCCGGAAACGATGGCGACGGCGGTGGCGACGCCGCTGGAAAATCAGTTGTCGACGATTGCCGGCATCCAGTCGATGACCTCGACCAGTGCCTTGGGCGCCACCTCGATCACGCTTACCTTCGAGCTCGATCGCAATATCGATGGCGCGGCGCAGGACGTGCAGGCGGCCATTTCCGCCGCACAGCGCCAGCTACCCACCAACATGCCCACGCCGCCGACTTTCCGCAAGGTGAATCCGGCGGACGCACCAATTCTCTATCTCACGTTGCGCTCACGCACGCAGCCGCTTTCCGTGGTCGATGATTACGCCGAGACCCAGCTGGCGCAGCGCCTGTCGATGATCGACGGCGTGGCGCAGGTGAGCGTATATGGCGCGCAGAAATACGCGGTGCGCGTCAGCGTGGATCCGCAGAAGCTGGCAGCCAGCGGCATCGGCATCGATACGGTGCAGAACGCCATCGCCGCCGCCAACGTGAATCTGGCAACGGGCTCCTTGAACGGCAATCGCCAGCTGCTGCAAATCCGTTCGGACGGCCAGTTGCAGCGGGCCAATGCGTATAACAGCATCATCGTGGCCTACCGCAATGGCGCACCCGTACGGCTGTCGGACCTGGGCAAGGCCGAAGACAGTGTGCAGAACGACCAGGTCGCCAGCTGGTACAACGGCGAGCGCGCCATCGTGCTCGCGATCCAGCGCCAGCCGGGCTCGAACACGGTGGCTACCATCGATCGCATTCGCGCGGTCCTGCCCACCTTCGAAGCGACCTTGCCGCCGTCGATCAAGCTGGCCGTGCTGTACGACCGTTCGGTATCCATCCGCGAATCGGTGAACGACGTGCAGTTCACCCTGCTGCTCGCCGGTGCGCTGGTGGTGCTGGTGATCTATCTGTTCCTTGGCAATGCATCCGCCACCTTGATTCCTGCCTTGGCGCTGCCGGTCTCCATCGTCGGTACGTTCGGCGCGATGTTTGCGCTGGGCTACAGCCTGGACAATCTTTCGCTGCTCGCCCTGACGCTGGTAGTCGGATTCGTGGTGGACGATGCCATCGTGATGCTCGAAAACATCGTGCGTCACGTGGAAGAGGGCATGGATCCGTACGAGGCGTCGCTCAAAGGTGCCAGCGAAATCGGCTTCACCATCTTCTCGATGACCTTGTCGCTGGTGGCGGTGTTTCTGCCGGTGATGTTCATGGGCGGCATCGTCGGTCGCCTGTTCCATGAGTTCGCGGTGACGCTGAGTGTGGCGATCCTGATCTCCGGCTTCGTCTCCATCACGCTGACGCCGATGCTGTGCAGCCGCTTCCTCAAGCATGCCGAGCACGAAAAGAAGGCGAAAATCGTGCTGTGGTTCGACGCGGGTTTCGAGCGCGTGCGCCGTGGCTACGTGAGTTCGCTGACCTGGGCCGTGCATCATCCGCGCAGCATCATGGGGCTGTTCGTGGCCAGTCTGGTCGCCACGGCGGTGCTTTTCGTGGTGGTCGACAAGGATTTCATCCCGGCCGGCGATTCGGGGCAGCTCAACGTCAACGTCGAAGGTCCGGACGACACCTCCGTGGCCAGCATGGCGCAACGCCAGCAGCAGCTGGCCAAGATCGTGGGCGACGATCCGAACATCCAGAGCTATATGTCGTCGGTCGGCAGCGGCGGTGCGCGCACGACCACCAACAACGGTTCCCTGTCGCTCACGCTCAAGCCCGCCGGCGAGCGTGAGCAGGGCATCAACGAAATCATCCAGGAGCTGCGCGCCAAGTTCGCCAAAGTGCCCGGCATCCGCGCCTATATCCAGAACCCGCCGCCGATCCAGGTGGGCGGACGTCAATCGAAGGCGCAATACCAGTACACCTTGCAGTCGATCGACACGCCAGCGCTGTACGACTGGTCGGGCAAGGTGATCACCGCCTTCAGCAAGCTGCCCGGTTTCCAGGACGTCACCAGCGACCTGGACCTCAACGGTCCATCCATTGTGGTGAATGTGAACCGCGACAAGCTGGCGACGCTGGGCCTGAGCATGGATCAGGTGCAGACGGCGCTGGGTTCGGCGTTCGGCGCCAATCAGATTTCCACCATCTACGGCGCGTCATCACAGTATTGGGTGATCCTGCAGGTCTACTACGCGTTGCAGAATGATCCGGACGTGCTGTCGCAGATCTACGTCACCTCGAGCAGTGGCGGATTGGTGCCGCTCAATGCGGTGGCGAGCTTCGAGCGCAAGCCGCAGGCGCTCACCGTCAATCACCAGGGCCAGATTCCCGCGGTGACGGTCTCGTTCAACCTCGCGTCGGGCGTGAGCCTCAGCGAGGCCGTTGCGAGCATCGATGGCGCGATGAAGCAGATGAACCTGCCGCCCACCATCACCGGCAGCGTGCAGGGCACGGCGCAGGCGTTTCAGGACTCGATGCAGGGCATGGGCCTGCTGTTGGTGATGGCGCTGTTCGTGATCTATCTGGTGCTCGGCATTCTGTACGAAAGCTTCATCCATCCGTTGACGATCCTCTCCGGACTGCCATCGGCCGGTGTGGGTGCGTTGCTGACACTGATGATCTTCCACGCGCCGCTGGACCTGTTCTCCTTCGTGGGTATCGTGATGCTGATCGGCATCGTGAAGAAGAACGCGATCATGATGATCGACTTTGCGTTGGAGAAGCAGCGCAGCGAAGGCACTGCGCCGGCGTTGGCGATCGTCGAAGCGTGCCAGGTGCGATTCCGCCCGATCATGATGACGACGATGGCCGCGTTTGCTGGCACTTTGCCGATTGCGCTGGGATTGGGCGCGGGTGCCGACACGCGTCGTCCGCTTGGCCTGGCCGTGGTGGGTGGCTTGCTGGTGTCGCAGGTGCTCACCTTGTATCTGACGCCGGTGATCTATCTGTACCTCGATCGCTTGAATGCGCGGTTGTCGCGCAAGCGGCGTGTGGGCGAAGCCGAAGCAGCCCACTGAGCGTCACCTCACCTCACCTCCTGTGGGAGCGCACCCTGTGCGTGACTGCGGCGAGGCGTCGTCTCCGCTTCGTAGGTTTGTCGCGCACAGGGTGCGCTCCCACAGTGAATGGCTGGACAAAAAAAGGGCGGCCGTGGGCCGCCCTTTTGATCACACGTGGTGAGCGATCACTCCTCCGCCCCGTCACTCGCAAACGCCCCCGGTGCCGAGCCAAAATCGCCATCGGCCTGTGCAGCCATGTACGAGAACGCCGCATACACCGCCACGTTCTGCGCCAACTCCTTGGGGTCGATCTTGTCGAGCGTGTCGTTGGCGGTGTGGTGGTAGTCGAAGTAATCAGTGCCGTCCTGGACCAGCGACAGCGCGGCCATGCCCTTGCCGTGCATCTGCGACAAGTCCGAACCACCGCCGCCCGGCTTCTTGGCGTCGTAGTCCACGCCGATCGGCGCCAGCACCTTGGCGATCTGCTCGATGGCGCCGCGCGCTTCGGGCTTCACGCTGGCCGTCATCAGCCACACCTTGCGCGCGCCGAAATCCGACTCGGTGCCGAGCTGGAACTTCGAGACTTCCTTGGCATGCTTGTCGGCATACGCGCGACCGCCCCACAGGCCCATCTCTTCGTTGGCAAACGCGATGACGCGAATGGTGCGGTCCGGACGCTGCGGCATGTCGTGAATCAGTTTGCCGGCGGCCATGGCAATCGCCACGCCCGCGCCGTCGTCGATGGCGCCGGTGCCCGGGTCCCACGAATCGAGATGGCCGCCGATCGCCACGACCTGATCCGGGTGCTTCTTGCCGGTGATTTCGCCGATCACGTTGGCGCCGGTATAGCTGCCGTTGAAGCCGACATCGAGATCGAGCTTGACGCTCACCGGCTTGCCATAGCCGAGGATGCGCGTGAGCTGGTCGGCATCGGGATTGGAGAGCGCAGCCGCGGGAATCGCGTCTTTCGGATCGGTGAAGCCGGTGACGCCCGTATGCGGCGTGCGGCTATTGGCGTCGGTGCCGGCCGAGCGCAGCAGGAAGCCGGCGGCGCCCATCTTGGCGGCGATCACCGGACCACCGACGCGCACGCCCGAGCCGATGGCGTAATCCGCGCCATCCTTGTGGCGCTGCATGTGCGCATCGACGTAAACGATCTTGCCCTTCACGCTGGCGGGATCGGCCTTTTTCAGTGCATCGAGGCTATCGAAGCGCACCACTTCGGCAGTGAGGCCGCCCTTGGGCGTGCCGGCCGAGTAGCCCAGTGCGATCAGGTCCAGCGGCTGCGGGAACGGAGCCACGATGGCTGCGTGTTCGCTGCGGCGTTCCCACAGCGGATAGGTGACCTGCTCGGTATAGACCTTGTCGAAACCCAGTGCCTTGAACTTGGCGATGGCCCACTCGCGGCCGCGCTCATCGGCCGGGCCACCGGCAATGCGGGGGCCCACTTCCGTGGTCAGCGACTCGACGATCTGGTAGGCCGTGTTGTCGTTCATCGCCTTGTCGCGCAGCTGTTCGGCCGTCTTTACGGCTGCGGCGGGAACCGTGGTCTGGGTGGCGGCGTTGGCCGAGCCGATGGCAAACATCAGGCTGGCGGCGAGCAAGGTGAGCGGCAGTTGACGCATGGGGACGTTCCTTGGGCGGAAACTTCGATTATGGCCCGCATGCCTCCGGCTGCTTAGGCCAGAAGTCACGGTGCGGGGATAAAAACATCAAAAACAAAAAAGGCGCCCTGGGCGCCTTTTCCGCGCAACGTTCCTCGTCGCTTACTTCGGGTTCTGCGCCTTCAGCAGGTCGCGGATCTCGGTGAGCAACACCACGTCTGCCGGCGGAGGCGCTGGTGCGGCTTCCTCGCGGCGGGTGAGTTTATTGATCGCCTTGACCACCAGGAAGATCGCGAACGCGATGATGAGGAACTGGATCAGGGTATTGATGAAGTTGCCGTAGCCAATAGCCACTTCGGCAATCTTGTGTGCCGGATCGGTATTGTCGGCCGGCTTGAGCACCCACTTCATCTGCGAGAAATCGACGCCGCCGGTGAGCAGGCCGATCGGCGGCATGATGATCTGGTCCACCAGCGAGGTGACGATCTTGCCGAACGCGCCGCCGATCACCACACCGACCGCGAGGTCGATCACGTTGCCGCGCATGGCGAATTCTTTGAACTCTTTGAGCATGCTCATGCTTCTCTCCCTGGGCTTGATGGCAGCGACACTCTAGCTCAGGGCCGTGTGGACGCGGCATGTAGCCGCGCCCGCAAGTTCAGACGACCTTGCCCTCGAGCGTGGCCACACCGGCCAATTCGGCATGAAACCGGTCGCCGCGTTGCATCGCTGAAACACCGGCAGGCGTCCCGGTGAAGATCAGGTCGCCGGCCTTCAACTCGAACAGCGTCGAGAGCAGGGCAATGATCTCGTTCACGCTGTGCACCATGTCGCCGAGGCGGCCGTGCTGGCGCTGCTGGCCGTTCACGGTCAAGGTGAGTGCGGTATCGGCATCCAGCGTCACCTGGCTGGCCGGGCGCAGCGCGGAGACGGGCGCGGAATGATCGAAGCCCTTGGCCACGTCCCAGGGATGGCTCTTGGCCTTGGCCACGGCCTGCAGGTCGCGGCGGGTCAGGTCCAGACCCACGCCGTAGCCCCAGATCAGCGCGCCGGCTTGCTGTTCGGTCAGGTCACGTCCGCCCGCGCCCAGTGCCACCACCATTTCCACTTCGTGGTGCAGATCGTGGGTGGCTTGCGGGTAGACGACGTCGGCACCGTCGGTGACCACGGCATCGGCCGGCTTGGTGAAGAACAGCGGGGTGTCCTTGTCCACCGTCGCGCCCATTTCGCGGGCGTGCTCGGCGTAGTTGCGGCCGATGCAGAAGATGCGGCGCAGCGGGAAACGTTGGTCGCTGCCGATGATCGGCAGGCTCGGTACAGGCGGGGGAGAAATGGCGTATGACATGGGCCGAAAGGGTATCACCGCTGACCCGTCCTGCCAGTCCCCTGTCACGTCAGCTTTTTTCGATCCGGGCTTGCGAGTACAACCGGGCCGTTCTCTGCCCTCGATCAAGTCAGCCCGTGTGACAGCTGTCACCGCCTTTGGCTGATGAGGGCCTCTGGAGGCGGAAGCGTCGCTCCAGCATTGTGTATCGCATCATGGAACCGGCTCGGACCGGCAGGGAGAGCGTGTGGCGAATGCGGATCTATTGAAGGAACTGCGCATCGAGAAACACCTGCGCGAGGAGCATGGCCAGGGACCCGGTCGCTGGCCGTGGATCGTTGGCGGCGTGCTGCTCGTCTTGCTGGTCGCGGCTGGGGTGGCGTGGTTGGTGCTGGGCCGGCAGGCCATCGAAGTGCAGACGGCCCAGGCGCAGTCGCCGGTCGCCAATGCGGCGGCCGGTGCGGTGCTGCAGGCCACCGGATATGTCACCGCGCGGCGGCAGGCGACCGTGTCGGCACAGATCACCGGCACGCTGACCGACGTGCTGATTGAAGAGGGCGATCACGTGAAGCAGGGCCAGGTGGTGGCACGCCTCGATGACTCGCAGTACAAGGCCGCACTTGATGCGGCCCGTACGGCGGCCGCCGCATCGCACGCCCTGGTGTCGCAGTACCAGGTGCAGCTTGCACAGAACGAGCGCGACGCGGTGCGCAACGAAGGACTCGCCGTGAAAGGCCTGGTCGCCAAACAGGTCGCCGAGCAATCGCGCACGCTGGTGGACAGCACGCGCGCGCAGCTGCTCTCGCAGCAGCGCAGTGCGGCCTCGGCCGATGCGCAGGTCGTTGAGGCGCGGGTCAACTTCGACTATTGCGTGATCCGCGCGCCGTTCGATGGCGTGATCACCACCAAGGACGCGCAAGTCGGCGAAATCGTCTCGCCGTTCTCCGCCGGCGGCGGTTTCACCCGCACGGGCGTCGGCACCGTGGTGGACATGGATTCGCTGGAAGTCGACGTGGACGTCAACGAGGCCTATATCGGCCGCGTGGAGCCGCATATGCCGGCCGAGGCCGTGCTGGACGCCTATCCGGACTGGAAGATTCCCGCCCACGTCATCGCCATCGTTCCTGCCGCCGATCGCGGCAAGGCCACGGTGAAAGTGCGCGTGGCGCTGGAGAAGAAGGACGGACGCATCGTGCCGGACATGGGCGTGCGCGTGTCCTTCCTGGAAAAGAAGCAGGAAGCGCCGCAGGCACAGGCACCGCAGGGCGCGCTGGTGCCGACCGCGGCCATCGCGCAGCGCGACGGTCATGGCGTGGTGTTCATCGTCAGCGGCGACACCGTGCAGCAGCGCACGGTATCCCCGGCCGCCTCGAAGATCGGCGACCAGAGCCTGCTGCCGACAGGTGTGCAGGTGGGCGACACCGTGGTCGTGTCGCCGCCGGAGCCATTGAAGGACGGCGACCGGGTCAAGCTGGCGGCAAAAGCCGCGCAGTGATCCGTCTCGTCAACGCGTGATCGGATGCATCGCCTGGAGCGGTGCCAAACAATTCGCATCAGGAGCTAACGCATGAGCACGTTGATCGAAACCCGCGACCTCTCCAAGGTGTACGAGCGCGGCAAGCAGAAAGTGGAAGTGCTGCATCACATCAACCTCGATATTGCCGAAGGCGATTTCCTGGCGTTGATGGGGCCGTCCGGTTCGGGCAAGACCACCTTGCTCAATCTCATCGGAGGCCTGGATACGCCCAGCGGCGGCAGCATCACGGTGGCGGGTCAGCGCCTCGACCAGCTCGGCGGTGGCCAGTTGGCGAAGTGGCGGGCGGCGCATGTGGGCTTCGTGTTCCAGTTCTACAACCTGATGCCGATGCTGTCCGCGCAGCGCAACGTGGAGTTGCCGTTGCTGCTCACCAAGCTCTCGGCCGCGCAGCGACGCAAGAACGCGTCGATCGCATTGCAGCTGGTAGGTCTGGATGAGCGCGCGACGCACAAGCCCAGCGAACTCTCCGGCGGCCAGCAACAGCGCGTGGCGATTGCCCGCGCCATTGTTTCCGATCCCACGCTGCTGGTTTGCGATGAGCCGACAGGCGACCTCGATCGCCAGTCCGCCGAGGAAGTGCTCGGGCTGCTGCGCGTGCTCAATCGCGAGCACGGCAAGACCATCGTGATGGTCACGCACGATCCCAAGGCGGCCGAATACGCGAACCACACGCTGCATCTGGACAAGGGTACGCTGGTCGAACAGGCACTGGCGTGAGGATGCGACGATGAAATATCTCCATCTCATCTGGGCGGCGCTGTTCCGGCGCAAGACCCGCACCTTGCTTACGCTCGTGTCGATCATTGCCGCGTTCCTGCTGTTTGGCATGCTCGACGCGGTGCGCACCTCGTTCAACCAGGCGGGCCAGAGCGCCAATGGCGCACAACGCCTGCAGACCGGTTCGAAACTCTCCTTCATCCAGACCTTGCCGCAATCGCTGGAATCCCAGATTGCGCAGGTGCCCGGCGTGAAGATGGTGACCTACGCGAACTGGTTCGGCGGCGCCTATCAGGACCCGCACAACCAGGTCTTCAGTTTTGCGGTGGAACCGAACTACATCGACCTCTATCCGGAGATCGAGGTGAGTGCGGCCGAGCGCAAGGCCTTTGACGATACGCGCACGGGCATCCTCGTCGGCGAAAAACTGGCCAAGCGCTTCAACTGGAAAGTGGGCGACAAGATACCGCTGCAGTCGACCATCTTCCCGGATCGCCAGGGCAGCAAGAACTGGACGTTCGACATCGTCGGCATCCTGCATTCGAAGGACAAGAAGAGCGGCGGCTTCTTCGACCAGATGCTGTTGCTGCACTGGAAGTATTTCGACGAGACCACGCCGTTCAATCGCGGCACCGTGGGCTGGTATGTCACGCGCGTCAGCGATGTGAACCAGGCCGACAAGGTGGCCAAGGCGATCGACGCGATCTCAGCCAACTCCGATCACGAGACGCGTACCCAGACCGAACAGGCGGCGACCGCCAACTGGATGAAGCAGCTGGCTGATATCGGCCTGATCGTGGGCTCGATCATGGGCGCGGTGTTCTTCACGCTGTTGCTGTTGTCCGGCAACACCATGATGCAGGCGGTTCGCGAACGCACCAGCGAACTGGCGGTGCTCAAGACGATTGGCTTCTCCAATCAGGCCGTGCTCGCCATCGTGCTGGCCGAGTCCGTACTGCTGTTGTTGCTCGGCGGTGTGATCGGGCTTGGCCTGGCCTCGCTGATCATTCCCGTCGTGAGCGCCGGCAGCGGCGGCATGCTCAACCTGCCCAGCGTGGGTGCGGGCAGCTGGATCCTGGGCCTGGTGCTGATGATCGCCATCGGACTGCTGGTGGGCGTATTGCCGGCCATGCGGGCGATGCGGCTGAACATCGTCGATGCATTGGCTGGCCGCTAAGGAGAGCGACATGAAGAATTTCCTGTTCAATCTGGGCTTGCTGATCGTGATCGCCATCGTGCTGTGGGCCTGGGTCATCCTGCCCTGGCAGGGCGTCATCGGGCTAGCCGTGGTGTTTGCCTTGTGGATGGCGTTCACCCGCAGCGGTCGGCGTGCGGCATCGGTGGCGAGCGTCGGCATCAGCACACTAAGGCAGCGCATCGGCTCGTCGGCGGTCATCGTGATCGGTATTGCCGGCGTGGTTGGCGTGCTGGTCGCCTTGCTGGCGATGGGCGAGGGCTATGCGGAGACGCTGCGCAAGACCGGCAGTGCCGACACCGCCATCGTGATGCGCGGTTCATCGGCGGCCGAAGTGATGTCGGTGCTCGATCACGACAGCGTGACGCTTATTCCGCAGGCCGCGGGCATCGCCAAGGACAGCAAAGGCCAGCCCATCGCCTCGCCGGAGCTGGTGGTAGCCGCCAATCTTCCACTCAAGGGCGGCAACCCGGACGACGAAGGCAGCGTGCAGCTGCGCGGCGTCGGCGACCAGGCCTGGGCCGTGCGTCCCAACGTGAAAGTCATCGAGGGACGCAACTTTCAGCCCGGCATGCGCGAGTTGATCGTGGGCAAGGGCGCGGCCAAGCAGTTCGATGGCCTGGTGCCTGGCCATACCGTAAAACTGGGCAACCAGCAGTGGACGGTGGTTGGCGTGTTCTCGTCCGGCGATGCCATGGATTCGGAAATATGGGGCGACGCCAGCGTGGTGGCCGACACCTATCGTCGCGGCAGCAGTCGTGCGTCGGTGATGGTGCGGTTGGCCGATCCCAAGTCCTACGACAAGTTCAAGGCCGAGCTGGAAGGCAATCCGCAGTTGAAGGTGGATGTCAGCACCACCTTGGATTACTTCAGCAAGCAGTCCGAAGGCATGACCAAGGTGATCAAGGTAGTCGGCATTACGGTCGGCCTGATCATGGCCATCGGCGCCATGTTCGGCGCACTCAACACCATGTTCGCCGCAGTCGCCGCACGTGCGCGCGAAATCGCCACCTTGCGTGCGATTGGCTTTCGCGGCGTGCCGGTGGTCGTCGCGGTGATGCTGGAAACCATGTTGCTGGCGCTGATCGGAGGCTTGCTCGGTGGCTTGCTCGCCTGGGTGATCTTCAATGGCTATAGCGCCTCGACGCTCGCTGCGGGCACCGTGGGCAAATTGAGCTTCGAGTTGCGCGTGTCGCCAGCCCTGCTCTGGACAGGTCTCAAATGGGCGCTCGCCATCGGTTTCATCGGCGGCATCTTCCCGGCCATCCGCGCCGCGCGATTGCCGGTGACGACCGCGTTGCGCGAACTGTAAGAGCGGCGGTGGCGCGGCCTCACCGCGCCACCGCTTGCGAATCTGGCGGCGCCGCGCAACGCTCGCGCCGTCGGTGACGCCTGGGGAGATCGTCATGCGCAAGGGATATGCGATAGGGCTGGCCCTGCTGCCTTGGCTTGCCGGCTGTGCAAGCTATGTGACCCACAAGATCGAACATCCGGCGCGCAGCCATACGCCGTTGCAACTAGCCATCCACGACAACCTGCGGCAGCAGGGCTTTGTGCAGGCATCGATACGCACGTCCGATGGTGTGCGTATGGCCTATTGGCTGGGTCAGCCGCATGCATACGCCATGCAGGAAACCTTCAGGGCATCAGCCGATGGCTCGAGCCTCCGATGGCAGTGGCAAATGCCGCAGGCCCCGTTCGATGGTTCGCGGCTCGCAGTAAAGGGCAGCATCGTGTTGCTGCACCCGTGGGAAGGCGAGGGCGCCATGCTGGCAACCTGGGCGTATCGGTTTGCATCGTCAGGCTATGTGACGGTGATGCCGGATCTGCGCAGCCAGGGTGATTCTGACATCGCACCAGTCGGCTACGGGCCGCGTGAAGGCAAGGACGTGGCCGAGCTGGTGCGCAGCCTTCGTGCATCGGGGCGGTTGCCGTCGCCGCTGTATTTGATGGGCGTGTCCTATGGCGCCACCGCAGCGGTGTTCGCGGCCGCTGAGCTGGACGATGTCGATGGTGTGATCGCGCTGGAGCCATATGGCAATGCGGCCGACGTCATTCGTCGCGCGCCATCGACGGGCTTGTTCGGTCCGCGCTGGTTAGGTCATGCCATAGGTGGATCCAGCGTGGATGCGGCCATTGCGCGTGCATCCAGCGATCTGGGCGTCGATCTGGAGCACATCGACACCGCCAGCGCGTTGCGACATGCACCCTGCACCTTGATGTTGCGTGGCGCCAGCGATCCGCTCGTGTCGGCGACAGCCTTGAAAGCACTGGCCGCCAGTTCACCGCAGGCGCGCTATGTCGAAGTCCCGAGCGAAAATCACCTCAGCCTGCCGTTGCGCACGGACCGCCTGATGCAACCCTTGCTCGACTGGATGCATGCCTTGGCATCACCTCACACGGCATGCCCAACCTTCACGCCGCTGCCGGCGTCGGAAAGTGCGGGCTCTGGAAAAGCGCTGGAGATCAGCGGCGCTGGCGCGCCAAGGTGATGGCGCCCACGCCCAGCAGGATGATGGCCATGCCGATCAAGTCATACGGCCCCACGCTTTCACCAGCGAGCAACACGCCGAACAGCACGGCCACTGGCGGGTTCACATAGGCGTAGCTGGTCGCCAGTGCGGGCCGCGCGTGCTTGAGCACATATAGGAAGGCACTGAACGCGATGATCGAGCCGAACACCGCAAGATAGACCAGCGCTGCGGTGGCGCGTGCGGTGGGATGGGCTGGCAGCTGTTCGCCGCTGGCGAAGCCTACGATCAACATGGCCACGCTTGCGCAGAGCATTTGCGCCGCCGTATTCATGGGGCCAGCCGGCATATCCTGACGACGGCTCCAGGTCGCGCCGAAGGCCCAGCTCATCGCGGCCACGAGCAGCGCGATCGCACCGATACGCGAACCGGAAAGTCCGGCGCCAAGGTTGAGCACGATCACGCCCACGAAACCGATCACCAGGCCAATGGCTTCGCGGCGCGTCGGCCACTCCCGATAGAGACCCGAAAACAGCGCCGCGAACAGCGGCATGCTGGCCACCGCCACGGCGGCAATCCCCGAACTCACCCGCTGCTCGGCGAAGCAGACCAGGCCATTGCCAACGCCGAGCAGCAAGAACCCGGTGATGGCCGCATTGCGCCACTGACGCGCCGTGGGCAGCGCCACGCCGCGCAGGCGAAGGAAGGCAAACAGCGCAACGCCGGCGCCCAGAAAACGAATGCCCGCAAGCAGGAAGGGCGGGTAGCTTTCCAGGGCATAGCGGATGCCCAGGTAGGTCGAACCCCAGATGATGTACAGCGCAAACAGCGCCAACGGCACCAGCACGCGGGTGTCGGCAAAGGGCGCGGTCGCCGCGGGGGCGACGGAGGTGGTCGTGGTATCTGTCATGGCAGGCTGCGCGGGGAGCATCGCGGGGTGGATGCCGCTCATAGTTTACAGGCACAAGCAACATAGTCCGGGCGCAGCGGCGGCAGAAGCGAGGCTTCCGCAAGGCAGGGTTGAGCGCTGCTCAAGTCAGGCGGCTGAGCGCTTGCCCTGCTGACGGCCGCCACGCTGTTCGCTGGCAAGCAGCTCGCGCTTGCGTTCCACGCCCCAGCGCCAGCCGCCGAGCGAGCCATCTTCGCGGACGATGCGGTGGCACGGCACGATCAAGGCGAGCCGGTTGTTGCCGCAAGCATTGCCGATGGCGCGGGCAGCTCGAGGCATGCCCAGTTCCGCGGCCAATTCGCCATAGCTTTTGGTGGTGCCGGCGGGGATGCGCGTGAGTGCATTCCACACCCGCCATTGGAAGGCCGTGGCGGCGACATCGAGCGGCGGAAGATCCGGTGCATCCGTGGTGCTCCAGCCCAGTTCGCCGGCGATGCGCGCGATCACCGCGTCCAGCCATTCTTCGCGGCCGGCATCCACGCGTTCGCGGGTTGCGTGCGGGAACTCGTCGGCGAGCCGCTGCTCCAGTTCCGCATCGGTATCGCCCAGCGTTACCGAGCAGATGCCGCGTGAAGTGGTGGCGACCAGCAGGCGGCCCAGGGAGGTCTCGGTGGTGGTGTAGCGGATCGCAGCGCCCGCGCCGCCGGCGCGATAACTGGCGGGCGTCATGCCGAGCAGCCGGTCGCTATGTTCGTAGACGCGGCTGCCCGAACCGAAGCCGGCGTCGTAGACCGCATCGGATACCGCCGCGCCTTTGCGCAGTGCCGTCTTGAGCTGGCCGAAACGGCGCGCGCGATGATATTCCGCCGGACTCATGCCGTAGCGACGCCGAAACGCCCGCTGCAGATGGCTGGGACTGAGCTTGGCAACCTCGGCAAGATCCTGCAGGGTCGGCGCTTCGTCGGCGCGTTCCAGCAGCAAGCGGACCTGTTCGAGGGTGGATTCGTTGGTGTGGCGGGTCGTCATGGTGGACCTCCGAAGAACCGATGAGTCCAGCCTAGTGCCAGTCTGCCTGGCCAGCCATCCGGATCTTGCGCGGCTAGTCTCCTGGGTGCGTGACGCAGCACCAGCGTCGTCGGCGCCGACGCTTCAGGACTTGCTGATTGCCGGACGGCCCGCAGGCCGGATCATCAATGCGCGACGTGATGCGTGCGCTGCAGCACCACAAATTCGCCTTCGATGACTTCGGGCTTGTGGCTGCGCGTGCCCACAGGCGACACGGCACTGCGCTTGCGCGACCATTGGCGTAGCGCGAATACCACAGCGCCTCCAACGAGCAGCACGCTCGCTACCACGAGACCAAACACCAGCAAGATGCCCACCACGGCGAGGCCCACGAGCAGCGACAAAGCGCGGACCAGGGGATGGCGGGAGCGACGCGGCATGGGCAGTGAAAAGCGCATGTGTTAAAAATCCGTGTGGTAAAATCAACGACTTACGTGCGTAACGATGGGGCCTTAGGGCGAAAGAGGCAAGTGCCGATGGATACAGCAACACCCGACCAGGCGCTTTGCCGACTGGACGATATTCCCGATGGCGGCGCCATCGCGGTTGATGCCGTGCTGCGCGACGGCGAGGAGAACGTGATCGTGCTGCGTCGCGATGACGCGGCGTATGCCTATCTCAATATTTGTCCGCATGCCGGACGCCGCCTGGACTGGGCGCCGGGCAAGTTCCTGATCAAGGACAACTTGCTGATCTGTGCGGCGCATGGCGCGTCGTTCCAGGATGTCGATGGGCTTTGCATCGGCGGCCCGTGTCGCGGCGAGCACTTGCGCAGCGTGGGCGTGCGCGTCACCGACGGCGAGGTGTGGCTCGACGGCTAAGAATGTCGATGCATTCGCAGGCGAGGTGGCCCGGTGACTATTCGGGCCCAAAGCCTTACTCGACGATCTTGTCGAGATTGCTGTTGAAGTTGTCCAGGTCGCGATCGCTGGTGAGCGAGTAGAGCGAGTAGCGCCGGCCCAGGCTCGCGCCGCCGTCACGGATCAGCGGATCCCAGACAAAGGCGGCGCGCGAAAGCGTGGAGCGGGGCAGCATCAGGTCGAACGGAATCGACACATAGATGCCCTTGTCGAAACTGCCTTCGCCAAACTGCGCCGCCGACACATTGGTCTTGGTCGCATACGCACCCATGCGCACGCCGTTGCGGAACTCGCGCGACACGTCGACCGTCGCACCCCAGTCGCCAGCCAGATAGCGACCGGCGCTCACCGCGACTAGCACATCCTTGTAGCCCAGGTCGAAATAGCCGGTGACGTGGCCGGTGACCACGTGATAACCGCGGAACGAGAAGTCCTGGTCGTAGCCGCGCTGCTTGACCCAGTTGATGTCCGAGCCGATCGCCCAGCGCTCGCCAAACGGGCGATAGAGCACTTCGCCGCCCACGCCGCCGAACATGCTCTCCAGCATGCCGGCATACGCCATGCCGTAAAGATCGTGGCCGAGCTGTTGCGTACCAGTCAGCTGGAAGACCGGCATGGTGACGGTCGAGCTGGTGATGTACTTGCGCACATCGGTACGCACGCGCGGCAGGTCGCTGGGTGCGTCGTATTTGAACTTGTCGTAGTTGTCGAGCAGATCCACCGACGCCACACCGCTCCACCAGAGGTTGGGCGTGAAGTGGAAATCGAGGTTGTAGACGGCGGCGATCTGATAGAGCAGGAAGGCGTCCGGGCCGCCGAGATTTTGCGCGTAAACCAGTGCAAAGGACTGGTCGAAACGCTTGGTCGGGGCGTGGTAGAGCACGTCATCATTGCGCGGTGTCGGCGCGTTTTGCTCCACGCTCTGGCGGAATTCACCCAACGTGATGTCGTGGTTCAACAGCTCATCGAAACGTTGGCGGTTGACGCTGGTTTCCGCCGTGGTGAGGCCTTCCTGCTGCGAGGCGATGGTGAACCAGTCGACGCCGGCGCCAAGCGCGTTGTCGAGCACGCGCGCCGCACGGCCCACGCTTTTGGCGCTGTAGAAATAGGTCTCCTGCTCGCCTTTCACCACCACTTCGCTGCCGCGGCGGGTGATGCTCGACACCTGGATGCCCGCGTTGTCGCGAAGTGTTCGCGCGACGTTCGCCCAGTCGACCTCTTCCGGCGTCTGCGTCACGGGTGCGGTGTTCTGCTTGGGCGGCGCCGGATCCAGCAACTTCGTCGGTCCGGTGCCTTCGGCCATATTGGCGTGCAGTGTCAGTCCGAACATCACCGTGTTGCCGCGCTCGATCGCCACGCTCAGATCGAGGTTGCGGCCGGGACGAAACACAGCGCCGACGTTGACCGGCGAGCTCTGCTTCTGATTGTTGTGCTGCGGCTCGTGCTGATAGTTGTTGCCGTCGTACTCGGCCTTGAGCACCAGCCAGTCCCACGGCGTCTGGTAGCTGATGCCGCCAAACAGTGCTGCCGGGCCGCGGAAATAACGATTGCTGGAGAACTTGCCGGTGCCGTCGCTATCGCTCGGGCGCACATCGAACTTGTCGCTGATGATGGACAACGGATTGTTGATGTCGCCGCGCGCACCGACATAGCCCCAGCCCATGCCCAGGCTGGCGTCGATCGGCCCGAAACGCTTGTTCATCACCACGTATTCGCCGGCGAACAGACCGGTGCCGCCGATATCGCGGGCACCCACGCTGAGGTCGGGCAGGTAATGGCTTTCGCTCCATAGACGTATCTTCACGTCGATGGATTTGTCCTTGTAACTCTGGCTACCGCTCAGTGATTCCGGGCCATACCGGCGATTGCTCACCGCGGTGTAACGGAAGATGCCTTCCAGCCACGGCAGCGGTTGCAACGAAACGTTGTAGCGGTCGTACGGCTGGACATGGCTGGCCGTCAGCGCCACTTCGCCATCGTCGGCCATGCGTGCGGTGGGCGTCTGCCACAGGCCGACGCCGCCAAAATCACTTTGCGTGGGAGCGTTGTCGGCATACGCCGTGCCCATCAGCAAGCCGCCAAGCAAGGGCAGCAGGCAACCGCAACGCCGCCGCAACTGGGTGCGGCCTCGGGGCGTGGTGATGATCCCCGAGGGACGTCCTGTCCGCTTGCGCATTATCGATCGCCTTCCGCCGCAGCTAGCGGCTGGGTCGCCAGAAAGGCGGCCAATGCCTGGTTGAGCTCCGGCGACACGCCATGCAAGCCGGTTTCACGCAGTGGCACGTAGATCACCGCTCCTGGCGCCAATGGCATGGATGGGCCGCGATTCCACAGCCCCGCGCCCTGTTTCGTGATGCGGCCATCGGGCTGGATCACGAAGATCCAGTCACCATCGGCCACATTCGACGGTTTGCAGGCGTCGAGATAGTCCTGCGCGTTTTGCATCGGCACGAACGGCAGCACGCAACGCTGGTTCACTGCGCCGACCACCTGGATGGTGGTTGGGCGACGGGGATAAAAAAGCGTGTCGCCTTCGCCCACAGGCCGATTTTCGACGGCGTTCACTTCCACCGAGCGCGGGTCGAGCAAGGCCACTTCACGCCCCGTCACGGGCATCGGCTGCAACCAGTCGCGCAGCGAAGCGAGGGTGTCGGCCAAGGCGGTACGGTTATCGCGCAACGCCTGCAGCCGCGCGCTATCCAGGTCAAACAGGACGCCTGCCTTCAGGCGCGACTGCTCCACCTGAAGCGACGGTCGCTGCCACGACGCGCCCAGCGGATACGCATCGGCACCCAAGGGGCTGGCCAGCGCGCCATCGCTCAGGCGCGCGTGACCGGAAAGTTGCTTCAAACCGGGAGCGGTTACGGCGCCCGTGATCTGGACGTCCACTGCATGCGCGGCGAGCGGGCAGATCATGGCCGCAAGCAGCATGTATCGGCGCATCACGATTTGCTCCCGCGATACGGGCGCAACTGCACCAGCTTGATCGTCATGCCAGGCATGACTTCCTGTTCGCTCATCCACACGAAGCCATCGCTGGGGTCGACCCAATAGCGATTGCTGACGCGAAGGCCGGCTACCTTGGCGGAAACTTCTTCGGTCACCAGCAAGACGCGATGCGCCGTGCCGAGGATGTCGATGCTGGTTTCACCTGCGGGCTTGAGCGTCGCGTGCACCGGAATGCCGTAGCGATAACCAGGCGACCAGTCGTCGATGCGGTCGTAGCTGGTGGCGGCGCCAAGCGTTTGCAGCCCATGGACGAAAGGATCGTTGGCACGATCGATACGGCTGCCGTCGAGATTCTGTGCGAGACCGATGGTCTGCACCACGCGACCGTGTTCCAACACCAGGGCCACGCCGCTCGTGCCGTACCAATACTGGCGAGCACCGACGACATTGCCGAGGATGAGAATCGCATCGCCATGCGCGGTGATGGCGCGCAGCTGGAAATAGGGCTTGGCCTGCACCTGTTCGATGGTGGGCGAGAGCTTCGGCGTGCCTTGCCAAACCAGCTGCAAGGTGTCCACGGTGGAACGCGAGACGCTGGTGCATCCGGCGAGCAGAAGGCCGGATGCCGCAACCACCGCGAGCCGCTCCCCGCATCGGCGCGCGAACGAACGATGCCCCCGCGCGGGACGCAAGGGCATCGCAAAGGCCGGCTTGCGCCGGCCGTTGTTCGGGCGCCGCGACAACATCAGTGGTCGAGGTTGTACGAGGCGTTGGCCGCGTTGCTGATGATGCCGGTCAACGGCAACAACTGGGACAGGAAGCGGTTCCAGCGCGTCACGTCGGCAGGCCCGACGAACACCACATCACCCGGCCTCACCTTGAACTGGTCCGCCAGGATGAAGGCATCCGGCGAGCGCGCATCCAGCTGATAGACCGTGCCCCTGGCCATGTCCAGACCCTCGATGCCGCGGATCACGTACACCGCCTTGCCCTTGGAGGTTGACGGATTGAGTCCGCCGGCACGGCCCAGCGCCTGGGTCAGGGTGAGGTTGGAGGTCTTGAAGGTGAGCGCCATCGGGCGATTCACTTCGCCAATGACGTAAACCTCGTGGTGGTCGTTGTACGGCAGAAACAGTCGGTCGCCAGGCTTGAGGTAGACATCCTGAGCCATCGACTTGTTGGTGTTCAGCGCATCGAGGTCGATACGGTAGTCGTGACCGTCACGCGATAGCACCAGGCCAGAGAGATCGGCCTGCTCGGTGTTGATCGTTGCCGCGCCCAGTGCTTGCGCCAGCGTGGTGGGAATAGCGGTGATCGGCTGCGGATCGGTCTTGACGAAGGCGCCCTGGAAGGTGACGCGCTGGCTGCCATAACCGATGACATTGACGTCGACCTGCGGCTTTTCCACGTACTTGGCCAGCTTGTCGCTGATGGCTTTGCGCAGTTCCTCGATGGTCAGGCCAGACACCTTCAGTTCGCCCACATACGGGTAGAACAACGTGCCATCCGAACGCACGAGACGACCGTTGGCGAGGGTCTGTTGCTGCGGGCCGGCGGGCGAAGTCAGCTCCGGGTGATCCCACACCGTGATGTACAGCGTATCGCCCGCGCCGATGCGATACGACTCGGGCTTGTAAGCAAGCAGCTCCGACGGCAGCGCCGCTGCAGCGAGCCCGGCCTTGTCCATCGCCAGCTGCTTGGGCGTGATGGGCACGATGTCGACGCGACTGTTTTCGTCCTCACTGCGCGTCATGCTGTGAGTGGACATGTGCTGGCCGGGAGCCCAAATGCACCCGTGCAGCAGGAGGGTCGCGGCGGCAAGCGCCACGGCAGTGCGTACGTTCATGACTTCGGTTTCTTTGAGTTACAGACAGCACACATCCATGCCGGACGAATCCAGCATGGATGTGCCGTGTACTGCGGAGTGGTTAGTGGGTGCCGGTGGTGCCGGTCGTACCACCCGTGCCACCGGTGCCGCCCGTGCCACCGCCGGTGCTCGGCGGGGTGTTCTGGTTACCGTGGCTATCGCTGCCACCGCCGGCAACGGCCGTGGCGACTGCGGCTGCGCCAAGTACGGCAGCGCCAACATAGGCAGCCGTCAGGGTGCCGGCGGCGGCGCCCGAAGCACCGGCTGCGCCCGCTGCTGCGCCAGCCTGCGGGGCTGCTTCCGGAGCAGGAGCAGCCGGGGCCGGAGCGGTCTGGGCAAAGGTCTGGCCGATCATGGCCGTCATCAAAACGACTGCAAGCAACTTCTTCACGAGAACTCCATTCTGGTGGTCATTCGGGCACATCTAAACACAACCTTACCGGAAAATGAACGGGACGATCCTGATTCCCGATCGGTGACGGCCATCAAACTTGTGGCTATGATTGTAAGCTGAGCGCAAGAGTAGTGTTGCTATTTTGTGATCTGATTCACTTGACGGGTAAGGTGTTGCGCCTCCCGTCCAGATAACAAGATCGGCATACGACGCGTTTTTACAGGGGCCTGCCAGAACGACAAAGCTCGCGCTAGCGCGAGGCTTGCGCTTGGGCAGTGGATGCGTATCGGAAGAGTTGGTGTTTGTGTTCAAACGGATTTTGATCGTCTGCGTGGGGAACATCTGCCGTAGTCCTACGGCCGAGTACTTGTTCCGTCATCACCTTTCCACGGCTGGTGCTTCCATCGAGAGCGCCGGCCTGGGCGCGTTGGTGGGCAAGCCGATGGATGCACAGGCCTTGCAGATTCTTGGCGAACACAGCGTGGATGGCGGCGAGCACCGTGCGCGGCAAATCAGCACATCGATGCTGCGCGATGCTGACCTCGTACTGGCCATGGAGCGCGAACACGTCGCCAGCCTGATGCGCATGGCGCCCGAGGCCAGCGGCAAAGTGATGTTGCTGGATCGCTGGGGGCGAGGCGGCGACATTCCTGATCCGTATCGCCAGAGCCGCGAGGCTTTCGAACACGTCTACCAACTGATCGATCGTGCTGTGCAGAGTTGGTTGCCGTATCTGCGTACGTAGTGACGCGTGGAACCGGTAAGAAAGCGCCTTTAAAGCAGTATCGGAGAGTTCCGATATAAGGCCTCGCGAATTTCATCCATCCTAATCTGACCTTCCTGGACTAGCTCAGCATGACCGCAACACAGACCGCCGCGCCGCAAGACGACGAAATCGACCTGCGCGAACTGCTGGGCACGCTGCTTGATCACAAGTGGCTGATCGGTATCGTTACCGGCGTGTTCTTTGTGCTCAGTGTGGGCTATGCGGTGCTCGGCACGCCGATCTACGAAGCCGATGCGTTGGTGCAGGTGGAACAGAAGGTGCCCAATCTACCCGGCCTGAGCGCGATTACGCAGACGCTGGGCGCCTCCAGTTCGGAGGCAACTACCGAGATCGCTCTCATCACCTCGCGCTCCGTGATTGGCAAGGCGGTGGGTGAGCTCAACCTGCAGATCGAAGTGGCGCCTTACCACTTTCCGATTTTTGGCGGTTGGGCCGCGCGTCACTACGTGCCGGACCAGCCCACCGACGTGGCGTCGCCACTCATGGGTCTTAGCCGTTACGACTGGGGCGGCTCCAAGCTAGACATCTTCCAGTTGAAGGTGCCTGCGTCGCTGCAAGAGAAGAAGCTCGTGCTCATCGCAGGTGAGCACGGCAATTACTCGCTGTACTACGGCGGCGACGTGATGCTGACCGGTCAGGTGGGCACCGTGGCGACTGGCCATGGATTCACCATGCAGGTGCGCGAGCTGCGCGCCAATCCCGGCACGCACTTTGCCGTCGTGCATCACACGGCGCTTGCCGTGATCAATCAATTGCAACTGGATATCAACGCCACGGAGCAGGGTAAGGACTCCGGCATCATCCAGCTCATGTACGACAACGAGGATCCGGAGTTGGCTGGCCAGCTGCTAGATCATGTGAGCCAGGCTTACGTAAAGCAGAACGTCGAGCGCAATTCTGCCGAGGCCGCCAATAGCCTTCAATTTGTACGCGAGCAACTTCCGCGTATCCGTCAGGATCTGGACAAGGCGCAGACCGCATTAAACGCCTTCCAGACCAAGGCGCATTCAGTCGATATCACGCTGCAGACCAAAGGTCTGCTGGATCAAGTCGTCGCCATCGAGACGAGCATCCAGCAGTTGCGCATGCAGCAGGCCGACATGGAGCGACGCTTCACCGCCGAACATCCCGCCTATAAGGCATTGCTTGAACAGATTGCGCAGCTTCAGGCACAGAAAAACGGCATCGATAAGCAGGTGGGCGGCTTGCCCGACACACAGCAGGAACTGCTGCGCCTGACCCGCGACGTCGAAGTCCTCAATGCGACCTACACCGGTCTGCTCAATCAGGCACAGCAGCTCGATATCGCGCGTGCGGGCACCGTAGGAAATGTACGCGTGATTGATCCCGCATCTGTGGATATCTCCAAGCCGGCCAAGCCAAAGAAGGCGCTGGTTGCCCTTGGTGGCACCTTCCTCGGCGGTCTCCTGGCGGTGGCCTTTGTGCTGGTGCGCCAGATGCTGAGCCGCGGCGTGGAAGATCCAACCGCGATCGAACAGCTGGGCCTTTCCGTTTATGCATCGGTGCCCAGCAGCGTGGCCGAGAAGCAGAGCTTCCTGCAGGGACGTCGCGGGCGCGCGGACGGCAAACAGAAATTGCTGGCGGTCAATGCTCCGGCCGACCTGGCCGTGGAAGCACTACGCAGCCTGCGCACAAGCTTGCACTTCGCGCGCATCGAAGCGAAGAACAACATCCTCATGATCTCCGGCGCCAGCCCGGGGGCCGGCAAGACGTTCATCTCGTCCAACCTGGCCGCGGTGATCGCAAAAGGTGGGCAGCGCGTGCTCCTGATTGACGGCGACATGCGCAAAGGTGCGCTTCACACGGTGATTGGCGGGCGTCCCGATAAGGGATTGTCTGAATTGATCGCCGGCCAGCTTTCGTTGGAAGATGCCCTGCGTACAGTGGGCGACGTCGAAGGCCTGCACTTCATCTCGCGCGGCAAGGCGCCGCCGAACCCGTCCGAACTGCTGATGCACGTGCGCTTCGCAGACCTGCTCGAAACGCTCAAGCCGAAGTACGACCTGGTGATCATCGATACGCCGCCGATTCTCGCAGTGACCGACGCCGCGATCATGGGCCATCACGTTGGCACCAGTCTGCTGGTGATCCGTTTTGGCCTTAACCAGGCGCGCGAGATCGCGCTCGCCAAGCAGCGTTTCGAACAGAACGGCGTGCAGATCAAGGGCGCGGTATTCAACGCCGTTGAACGCAGGAGCACGGGCTACTACTCGTACGGCTACTACGAGTACAGCAGTAGTCCCGCGTAAGCAGGTTCGAGAAAATTCTTGTGGGAAATTGTGACCGGGCCTGCGGGTCCGGGTAGTACGAACAGTCTATTGGTTGCTTGACGTGCGATCAGTGATGATCTCGCGGCTCTTTCACGGGGGGAGTGAATGAGGGGCAATGAAAGCAAGTGGCGCAGCCCGAAGGATGGGCGGTCTTGCGCTGGTGATCCGCAGCAGTGTCTAACGTGGTGCTGCCGTGAGAACACGTCGGTCGCAGACAGCTACATGGATGGAGTGCGGTAATGTTGACGATTCCAGGTCTTCCGCAGCTGAAAAGAGCGGAATCCCATTTCTTTTCGAAATACGCGGCACTTCTGGACATCACGCTGCGAGTGAGCGATGTATTCGTCATCACTCTGGTGGCGTTGGCAGTTTATCGCCTGGAGTTCGGAAATCTTGAGATGGGCCTTCACTACGTCTCCGGTTTGATACGGACGGTCTTGCTGGTGCTGGTGATCTTTCCTGCCTTGGGTCTCTACCGTAGTTGGCGAGGAGAAAGCCGACTTCGCGAAATAGGGCGGCTTTGGATGGCGTGGTCAGCCACGATGGCTGTGCTCCTTTCCATGGCCTGGGCCCTTAAGACGACAGGCTCGTATTCACGTGTGGGTGCCGGTACATGGTTCATTGCCGCCGGGGTGCTCTTGACGATCGATCGTCTGGCACTGCGCTGGCTTCTTGGACACATCCGTATACGCGGCGTGGATTCGCGTCGCGTGCTTGTTATCGGAAGTACCCAGGCTGGACAGCGCATCGTAGCCGCTGCGCGCAACAGCGCGTGGTTGGGCCTGGATGTGCTTGGCTACATTAGTACTCCCTATGATCAGGCCGAGATCACAGGAGTGCCTCATCTCGGTGAGCTGCCTGATCTCGCGCCGATTGTCAGCGAATGCGCCCCGGACCAGATATGGATCGCGCTGCCCATGCGCGCCGAGGAAACCATCCAGAAAATACTGCAGCTGACCCTGGATACGCCTACGACGATTCGCCTGGTACCCGATTTCTTCGGTTATGAGCTGATCAACCACCATGCTGCAGCTGTTGCGGGCGTGCCTGTGATCACCCTGCGTTCCAGCAGGGTCGAAGGCCACGCTGGTTTGTGGAAGGCAGTAGAGGATCGTTCAATCGCTCTTCTTCTTGTGGCAGTCCTCGGACCGCTCATGATGCTGATTGCGCTTGGCGTCAAACTTAGTTCCCCAGGCCCCGCCATCTACAGACAGAAGCGCCACGGACTCGGCGGCAAAGAATTTGAAGTGATGAAGTTTCGCTCGATGCGAGTGCATTCGGAAACACCCGGGAATATTACGCAGGCCAAGCGCAAAGATTTCCGTGTTACTCCCTTTGGTCGATTTTTGCGAGCGAGCAGCCTCGATGAGCTCCCCCAGCTCATCAACGTGCTGCGCGGCGACATGTCTATCGTGGGCCCGCGACCGCATGCCGTGGAGCACAACCATCAATTCAGCGAAAGATTGCGCGGGTACATGCAGCGTCACGGCGTTAAGCCAGGCATGACGGGGCTTGCACAAATCCAGGGATTTCGCGGCGAGACGGATACGCTAGAGAAGATGGCGAAGCGCGTCGAATGCGACATTTCCTATATCAAGCAATGGTCGATTTGGCTCGATATAAAAATCATCATTCGAACCCCCTTGGTTCTGCTGAGGGGAAAGAACGCGTACTGAGCATGCTCGGCACAACGGCTCGTCGGCCGTTGATGTCGTTAGACCAACAGATTCGTTGACTCGCACGATTTCTGGACCTGCGAGTTGTTCATTGGCAGGCGGAATTCCATGAAAGTGTGCAAATTGTTGGCGCAGGCGGGCCTCGCGTTGCTGGCTTCATGGCTGGCGCTTCCTGCACTTGCCCAAGTGTCGACGAAGTTGGTCGGCGTAGGTGTTCACTCAATCGGCATCGGCGCTGATGCGCAGACGAGTCAGTTGGATCTGGTGCAGAGGGCCGGCCTTGGTTCCGTGCGCACCGACGCGGCTTGGAAGTACGTGGAGCAAGTCCAGGGACAGATGGCAGTGCCGGCGTCTTGGGATCATTTCGTGGATGAAGCCCTGAAGCGCGGTATCCAGCCAGTGCTCATCCTTGACTATGGAAATCCGTCTTACGACGGCGGTGACAAGCCGCGCTCTTCGGAGGCTATTGATGGCTTCGTCCGTTACGCGCAATTCGTCGTTCGTCACTTCCATGGGCGCGTGAAGACGTTTGAGATTTGGAATGAGTGGGACAACCATACCGGTGGTTTCCCTGATGGAAGCCCCGAGGACTATGCGGCTTTCTTTAAACGCGTCTATCCCGCGCTGAAAGACGCCTTTCCTGATACACGATTTTTGGTCGGGGCGGGTGTAAAGCCGGGATGGTATGAAAGATTGGCCAAACTCGGCGTGCTGCAACAAGCCGACGGGATCGCAGTTCATCCCTACAACTATCAGAAGGGTAGCCTGCTCGGGCCAGAGGACGTGGCGGTGAATATCCGCGCCCTGCAGGCAAGGCTTTCGAGAATGACAGGCAGGCCGAGCATCGACTTCTACATCACTGAGATCGGCTGGCCAACCAATACAGGACGATTCGGCACGCCCGAGTCCGTGGTGGGCGGTTTTGCCACTAGGGTCACTGCGCTACTGATGTCCTTGCCGTATGTCCGCGGGGTCTGGTGGTACGACCTCGTCGACGATGGAGCCAACCCTGCCGACAAAGAAAGCCGTTTCGGTTTGCTGCGGCAAGACTACTCACCCAAGCCGGCCTATCTCGCCATGGCGAAGATCGCGGGCTTTGTTCGGAGTCACGATCTTGAGCTCAGTGAAAAGTCCGAACTGAGAGAGGGTTTTGTAGCGATTCGCCTGCTTGCCGCCGATGGGCCGGAGCAAGGGTTTCTTGCTTGGAATGCAGGCTCTGGGGCTGGGTCAATTCAGATCGAGTGTGATCCCAAGGACGGGCCAAGAGTAAAGGACGGCAGCTCGAACCTGTTGCATCTGACGCAAGAGCCGATCCTGGTGCCCGTGGACAAAGGAGTTTGTAGTGAACGTCCTCTCTGATGCGCCGTAGTCGAGGCGCTTGTAAGTCCATCCTCACTTTTGATGTGCAAGAGCGCTAGCAGGTCTAAGTCGATGTCATTCTTGGTTGTACTTGCCTTGATCGCCGGGCTGCCAGTGGTTCCGCGACGGTGGCGCATCGCAGCTATCTTGCCGAGCAGCATTCTGCAGATCTATCCGCCTGGGTTGGGCCTAGGCGACTCTCCTGTATCTCTCGTCTTTGTTTTGTCGTGCTCATTTTGGCCCGACGCTATTAGGGAGGCGAGGTCAATCATCAACTTCCGGCCGACGCTCGCGCTGCTGGGACTAGTGTTGGTGACGATTCTTAGCTTTAGTTGGTCGGTCGATCTGCACCTTGCTCTTGCCGCACTAAGCAATCTACTCGGCTTTCTCATTGTCTACGCAGGTTTTACCGCGCAGTCACGCCGCGGTGCAGAGTGGATCGTCCGTGGCACGAGGCTGATGGCGTTGGCCGCCCTTTTCCTCGCTTTCAGCGTTGTTGCCTTTCGCTTGCTGCCTCTGGTGAAGATGGGCTTCCTTCAATCACCGCTAGGCAGCATTTTCATTAACGCAAACGTGCTCAACGAGCTCTTTTTGGATGGCAAGAACAACGTTTTCGACCCGCTGAAGTCAGGAGGCTTCGGCTTTGTCAACGCCAACGTTGCTTCGACGGAGCTTGGCATGTTGGCCATGATGCTTTTCGGTGTGTCGCGCGCCTACGGTGACCGCCTGCTGCTAATCAGCTCGATTGTCTTGATAGGGGTGATTCCGTTTACGGGCTCCAAGGCGGGGATCATGCTGATCGGAGCAATGTGTGGTTTGCTCTATCTGCTGTACTTGTTCCGAAAGGGTGGTGTGGCACAAGGATTCCTGGCTATCAGCGGAGGGCTCGTCATTCTGCTGCTCCTCGGCTTGCTGGGCCCCATTGAGACAAGAAGCTCGGCAGCTGGCTTCGGTAGCGAAGTGCAAGGCACGACGGATACTCGCTTCCTGATCTGGGAGTTTGCAGTGAGCAGCCTGGCGAAGAGTCCGTTGCTTGGCCAGGGTTTTGGAGGCTGGCAGGCCACGTTTCCAGCGTACGCGCGGCAGGTGGGGCTTTCGCCCAATTTTCCGCCGCACAATACGTTTCTCTATCTCTGGTCGCAAAGCGGCATTCTGGCGATGCTTCTGGGCTTGTGCTTCGCCGTCGCCGTGTTGAAGCGAGCGTTTGCGCAGATCAGGCACGTGGATGATGAGTGCCGAGGCCTCGCTTTGGCTTTGGGGATGGGCTTTCTCTGGCTGACGTCTCAGGGCCTGGGTGAAAACCTTGGTCTGCTGGGTGAAACGCATATGGCGCCGGTGTTGGCCGCCATGATGGCGTTGTTTCGCGCGCGCCTCGTGGCATTTGACGCCAAGACGGACCGAAATAATGCGTAATGTCGCTATCTACCGGCACCAACTGTTTAAGCGGTCAGAGCCCTTCATTGCGGAGCAGGCCAAGCACCTTGTTGGCGTTTCCCCCTTGCTCATAGGGCGAGAACGGCTTGGCCCGGGTCACTCTTCTCTGAAGAGCGTCGCACTTGCGGACTTTTGGCCCAAGGGCAGCTTGCTGCGCCGGGTGAATCATGCCGTCACGATGAATCCCGAGCCGGTCACAAGATTGCTTCGGGACAGTGGCACCGAACTTATTCATGCCCATTTCGGCGTGGATGCTGTGTACGCGGAACGCGTGTCCTCCCGAATGTCGGTGCCTCTGGTCACGACATTCCACGGGTTCGACGCCACGGCAAGCGTGAGGGCTCATCTGCATTCGCGCTCACCTGCCCGGATGAATTATCTGTTGCGACGCAAAGTCCTTGCTCGCCGTGGCGACGTGTTTCTCTGCGTTTCAGAGTTCATTCGCGGCAAAGTGCTGCAGCTTGGGTTTCCCGAGGCCAGAACACGCGTTCATTACATCGGCGTAGACACCGACGGCATCACGCCGGGGCTGAAATCGCCTGTCCCCCTCATCCTCCACGTGGGTCGCCATGTGGAGGTGAAGGGCGTCGATACTCTGCTGAAGGCCTTCGCATCGCTCGCAGGCCGTCATCCCGAGGCAGAACTACATCTGGTTGGGGACGGTCCTCTCCAATCGTCACTTCGTTCCATGGCTAACTGGCTCGGCCTGGGCCATCGAGTCCGTTTTCTTGGTGCTCGCTCACACGCGGAAGTAGTGGAGATGATGCGACGCGCCTGGGTGCTTTGCCTGCCGAGCAACACCACTCAAGCCGGAGAGACGGAAGGCTTTGGCATTGTCCTTCTGGAAGCCGCGGCAGCGGGCATTCCTGTTGTTGCTAGCAGGCATGGAGGTATTCCCGAGGCTGTATTGGATGGAGTCACAGGCCTGCTCTCCGATGAGAGAGATGCCAATGCCTTGGCTGATCATCTTTGCACTCTGGTCGGAAGCGCTTCGCTGAGAGATCAGCTGGGTTCCGCTGCACGGAGTCGAGTAGAGACGCAGTTCAACTTGGCGCAGCAGTCTGCCGTGCTGTCTGAAATCTATCGGGGTCTGCTATGAAGCATCTCGTGATCCTTACGCGCGTGTTGCCTCACCACAGTATTGGCGGTATGCAGGCAGTCGCTTGGGATCTTGCGCGCGAATTCGTCCATGCGGGCGCGCGCGTCAGCATCTTAACTACGGAGATCAAGGGCAAATCGGAGCGGTTCGTCGATCAAGACGTAGCCATCTTTGCCGTGCCTGGAACCAACTGGCGTCGCTACGGTGCACGCTGGTGGCGAAGATCGAGGGAGTACTTCCAGAGCCACCTCATGGACGACTGCGATGTGGTGCTCAGCATCAGCGCCGGTGCGATAGGTCTCTTGCCGCTGCGCGACAAGATGCCCGGCACGCCCTTCGTCATGCAGGCACATGGAACGTCCTGGGGCGAAGCCGTTTCCAAGTGGAGAACGCTCTCCGCCAAGGCTCTCCTAACGTCGCTACGAAACCTGCTTTGGGTGGTCAAAGACTCACTCGCTTATCGTCAATTCGATGCCATCGTTGCAGTGGGTCAGGCCGTGGCCAACGACTTGCGATGTCCGCCCTACAGCTGGTCCATCGATAGTCGGCGAATTCATGCCATCGCAAACGGCGTGGATACTGGGAAATTCAAGGCGTCAGCCACTCGTCGGACCACGTTGCGTGCTCAAAACGGCTGGCCTGATGACGCGAAGGTCGTAGTCACAGCTTGCCGCCTGCACAAGCAAAAGGGAGTGCACCTTGGCATCAATGCGTTCGCCTTGTTGGCCACCCGCGTGGGCAGCGCAAGATACCTTATCATTGGTGATGGACCCGAACTCAACGCGCTCAAGCAGCAGGCCGAGGACCTCGGGCTTGCGCAGAAAATTTGCTTCACTGGCAGCGTTGAGCGCGAGGAAATAGCGTCCTATCTCCAGAGCGCCGACGTGATGCTCTTTTCGACTACGCGTGTCGAAGGTTTGCCGCTGAATGTGCTCGAGGCGTTGGCTTGCGGACTGCCGTCGGTGATCTCCAGTCACTTGTTCGAGGTGGATACCAAGCCCAGTGACACCCACGTATTGCAGGTCGACCCACGCGACGCCCCAGCTGTAGCGAACGCAATGGCATCCGCCTTGGCGATGCCGTTCGCGTTCACTCCGGTATTGAAAGAGGAGTATTCGCTGGCTGGGTGTGCTCGCGCATACGGACGACTCTTCGATGAGCTCGTCGAGGCTAGGCAGGCGCTCGAACCACGGAGATGCCTGTAGTGCTGAAGGCATCATTGAAACTGTTCTGGGGCTCACTGGCAGGCAAGCTGGTCGGTGCGTTGCGCGAGGTGCTACTTGCGGCACTGTTTGGTACGTCCGGCGTGGTCGCCGCACTGCGCGCTGCCCAGTCCGCAACCCTAATTCCGGTGAACTTCTTCACCGCCGATAGTCTGTCGGCCGGATTTCTGCCGTTATATAGCCGCTATCACCAGATAGATCCCAGGAGAGCCGGCGCCCTTTTCTGGTGGGTGGCCGGGCTGTTGCTCCTGGCATCGTTGGTGGTGTTGGGCATTCTTTTATTGGGCGTATCGAGCTGGATCAGCCTTCTCGTCCCGGGATTTGGCAGAGACGAACGAGAGCAAACGATCCAGTTCGTCAGAATCATGGGTCTAGGCGTGCCGTTCTATATCGCCGGTGGCCTTTTTTCGTACCTCGAGATGGGGCACGGCTCTTACGGTCTGGCATCAGCGCGCGCTACGTTACAGAGCGCGGGGATGATAGTGGGCACGCTCGCGGCCTATGTGTTGCAGGCGCCCTCGCTTCTCGCATGGGGATTCACGGCCGCCTACCTGGTTTTTGCGTTGTGGGGTGGCATACGTGTAGTACGACGGGGGTGGGCGCCACGACCGCAAGGGCTGACGCGAGTCGAGATGCGGGGCATTGGTGCGGAGTTCTGGGGCGTCGTCAAACCGCTGCTACTGCTCCCCTTACTATTGCAAGGAAACATTGCGGCTGAGCGTGCTGTCGCGTCGCTCCTCGGTGTGGATGTCTCTGCAGCGCTTGATTATGCCAAGTTCATTACGGATACGGGCGTGCTACTGCTGGCGGTGCCGCTTGGCCTGGCTGGATTATCTGCGATCAGCCGTATGAGTGCTTCCGAGACGACGGAACTGCTGGCTCGTGTAATCCCACCTCTGCTGCTGGCGACGATTCCCGTGTCTGTCGCCTTGGCTATGCATGGCCAACTGGTTGTTTCGATCATCTATCAGCGGGGGAACTTCGGCGAAGCATCGACGACGCTCACGAAAACCATACTCTGGGGTTTCGCGATTGGATTCTGGGCGCAAGTTGTGAGCTATGTCTTGATGAAGGCACTCAGTGCGCAGTTGCGAAACAGGGAAGTATTTCGCTTTATGGCGATCGCCCTGGTGTGCAACGCAGCTGTCAATTTCGGGCTTTATCGATGGCTCGGACCGGTGGTACTGGGCTTGGGAGGATGCGTCTACGGCGCAGTTCTTCTAGCTTTGAGTGCACGGGCCCTTGGTGTGCAATATCTGGTCGCTTCGCGATTGATCTGGCTTGCCGTAGGTTCGGCCGCTTATGGCCCGATGACCTTGTTGATTCCCTCACGTGGTTGGGCGGGTGTCGTAAGCGCAGGTGCTCTGTTCGCTGTCTATTGGATTGCCTATGTCGCCCTTGTGCCGGCCCTGCGCCAAGACCTGCAGCCTTTGTGGAGAAAGTGGAGGCTCCGATCCGCATGAGTGGAAATAACATCGTTCTCCTATCGACGGCTGATTGGGACAATCCGTTCTGGACCAATAAGCAGCACGTCGCGGTGAGTCTGGCCAAACGCGGCTTTCGTGTTCTTTACGTGGATTCTTTGGGCTTGCGTCGGCCTAGTCTGTCTTCGCGAGACTTTCTACGTGTTCTGCGGCGCCTCAGGAAGGGCGTTCGGTCGCCACGACGCGTGCGCCCGAATCTCTGGGTCTGGTCCCCCATTTTGCTTCCCTTTCATGGCCTGCCAGTTGTTCGCGCTCTGAATCGGCGCCTCCTTGAAATGGGCCTGTGGTGCTGGAAGCGATGGCTCGGGCTGGGAGACGCATGGTTGTGGACGTACAACCCTCTCAGCGATCAGCTGCTTCGCTTACGTTCTTGGCCGCGGGTCGTGTATCACTGTGTGGACGAGATAAAGGCTCAGCCGGGCATGCCGGTCTCTGTCCTCGAGCAAGCCGAAGGCGAGCTGGTCCAAAAGGCTGACGTGGTCTTCGTGACGTCCACCACGCTGGAGCTGTCGCGCAGGGAAATCAATCCGCGTACGTACTATTTGCCCAACGTTGCGGACTACGACCATTTTTCGCAGGCCATGAGCGGCGACACGGCCATACCGGCAGATCTGGCGTTGATTCCCGGGCCTCGCATTGGTTTCATTGGCGCAATCAGCGGCTACAAGATCGATTTTGACCTGCTGCGCCAAGTGGCCGAACAGCGGCCGGAGTGGTCCCTCGTGATGATCGGCGAGGTCGGCGAGGGTGATCCCTGGACCGATCCATCAGTCCTGAAAAGCGCAAAGAACATCCATTTGTTGGGACCGAGGGCGTACTCGGCGCTGCCGCAATATCTCAAAGGATTTGATGTGGCGATCCTGCCGAACAGGCTCAATGACTATACGGCGGCCATGTTTCCCATGAAATTCTTTGAATACCTCGCTGCGGGCCGGCCAGTCGTCAGTACATCGCTAGCCTCGCTCAAGGCATACGAGAAGCACGCGTGCCTTGCCAAATCCGCTCACGAGTTCATTGACGGCATTTCAGATGCATTGTCTGGTCGTTGCGCGAGCCTGGACGATAGGTTGGGTCTGGCTCGCCAGCACACGTATGAGGCGCGCATGGACCGCATGCTGAAGATCGTCGCGGAGACCGCTCGATGAACATCAAGGTTGCGGTTGTCCATGATTGGCTCGTCACCTACGCCGGTGCAGAGCGCGTTCTGGAGCAGATACTGACGATCTATCCTCAGGCTGATCTGTTTGCCCTTTGTGACTTCCTGCCCGATCACGAGCGTGCATTTATCGGGGGGCGCAAGGTGAGCACGACCTTCATCCAGCGACTCCCTTTCGCGCGACGACGGTATCGCAGTTATCTGCCGCTCATGCCTTTGGCCATCGAGCAACTGGACCTCTCCGGATATGACCTGGTGATATCCAGCTCGCACGCCGTCGCCAAGGGTGTCTTGACTGGCCCCGACCAGATCCACGTGAGCTATGTGCACACGCCGATTCGTTATGCATGGGACATGCAGCATCAGTACCTGAGGGAATCCAATCTGGATCGTGGGATCAAAGCGTGGCTCGCGCGTTGGTTTCTGCACAAAATGCGCCTGTGGGATATACGTACGTCACCAGGCGTGGATCACTTTGTCTCCAATTCGAAGTTCATTGCACGACGGATCAAGAAGGTCTACGGAAGAACAGCGAAGGTGATCTACCCTCCGGTTGACTGCGATCGTTTCCAGATGGTCAAGGAGAAAGAGGATTTCTATCTCACCGCTTCGCGCCTCGTTCCTTATAAACGGGTTGATCTCATCGTCGAATCGTTCAACCAAATGCCCGACTGTCGATTGGTCGTTATAGGCGATGGGCCGGACTACGCAAAGATCAAGGCACTGGCTGGAAAGAATGTAGAGGTCCTGGGCTACCAATCTGATGAACGCCTGCGTGAACTCATGGGCAAGGCACGCGCTTTTGTTTTCGCCGCCGAGGAAGACTTTGGCATCACTCCAGTCGAGGCGCAGGCTTGCGGGACGCCCGTCATAGCGTTTGGAAAAGGGGGCTCTCTCGAAACCGTTCGTGCAAGCGGAAGCGAGCCGACAGGAGTGTTCTTCGAAGAACAAAGCGCAGCGTCCGTAAAGTCCGCGGTGCTGTCCTTTGAAACGAAGAGGCATAGCTTTAGTGCCGAGAGCTGCCGTGCCCATGCCGAGAAATTTTCGGCCAAACGCTTTCGTGAAGAGATTGATCTGTTCGTCCAAAGCGTATTGGCGATCCGTTCTAATCCTTCGGATGAGACGGAAGTGCTGCGGGACATTTGAGTCCTAAGCGTGAACCGCGAAATCCCAGCGTCTGGCGCCGCCCGAAGACTGGGATTGCGCGTCACTTGTCGGTTTGGCTTTGCTCGTTGAGAGGCTCGATGAATATTCTGCTTTGCGGCGGTGCCGGTTATATCGGGAGCCACATGGCCAAATGGCTTGCCGTGCGTGGTTTCTCTGCGACGGTGCTCGACAATTTATCGACCGGGCACCGCGACGCTATCCAGTGGGGTGATTTCGTTGAAGCTGATCTGCTGGACGGCACTTCGCTAGAGAATGTCTTTTCCGGCCGCCGCATCGATGCCGTGATGCACTTCTGCGCTAGGTCACTTGTGGGCGAGTCCATGACCATGCCCTACGAGTATTACGCCAACAACGTGTGCGGCACGCTCAATCTGCTCCAAGTCATGCGCAAGTACGGAGTGGACAGATTGGTGTTTTCATCCACGGCCGCGGTCTATGGGCATCCACTGCACGGCGTGATCGACGAAGACCACCCACTGAACCCGATCAACCCTTACGGGCAGAGCAAGTTGATGGTAGAGCGGATACTGTCGGACGCCGCGCGCGCCTATGGTCTGCGCTCCGTCTGCCTTCGGTATTTCAATGCGGCCGGCGCCAGCGCAGATGGGGATATTGGCGAAGCGCATGAGCCGGAAACTCACCTCATTCCCAATGTGCTTCGATCAGTATTGGGAGGTGGCGCTGGTCTGAAGGTCTTCGGGGACGATTACCCTACCGCCGACGGCACGTGTGTTCGTGACTACGTGCACGTTGAAGACCTGGCACAAGCGCATCAATTGGCGCTCGACTATATGTCTGACCGCGACGGCGCTCACGTATTCAACCTAGGGAGCGGCAAAGGGTTTTCGGTGCGCGAAGTGATTTCCGCTGCAGAAAGAATTACGAAGCACTCGGTCGCTTATGACATCGCGCCAAGGCGCCCAGGCGATCCAGCGGTGCTCGTTGCATCGAACGCAAAAGCTCGCGTCGAGCTTGGCTGGAAGCCGCAGTTCTGCGGTCTGGACGAAATCGTTGGAAGTGCTTGGCGGTGGCACTCCAGCCAGCGATCTCAAGGGCATCCGAGAGTTTCGATAAATCGGGATGACGATCGGATATTGGTTTAGCTCCCAGGCTCTTCTGAGTGAGAGCCAATGAAGAGCCGGATCTTTCTTAGGGCTTTTGCAAGCCTAGTGATACATCAAATTAATCGTCACCAACGTCAACACCAGCACAATCGCAGTGAGTGGCAGTCCTACGCGGAGGAAGTCTTTGCCGCGGTAGCCGCCGGGGCCGGCGATCATCATCAGGGCGGGGTGGCCTGAGCTGAGGAGGAAGGTGTTGGAGGAGGAGACGGCGACGATCAGCGCGTAGGCGGATGGGTTGTTGCCGGTGGCTACGGCGACGCTGATGGCGATGGGGACCATCATCACGGTGGCGCCGACGTTGGACATCACTTGCGAGAACAGCAAGGTGAGGATGGCCAGCGACAGTTGCAGGATCCAGTGGTTGGTGTGGCCCAGTTGATGCAGCACTTCTTGGGCAAGCCACGCAGCGGCGCCGGTGGCGTCCATCGACCAGCCCAGCGGAATCAGGCAGGCGGTGACGAAGATGGTCTTCCAGTTGATTGCCTTGTACGCCTCGTCCATGTTAAGCACGCCGGTGAGCAGCATGCCGATGGCGCCGGTCATCATGGCCACGGAAAGGTCGAGGTGGGTGAACAAGGCAAGGCACTTGGCGAGAAGGAAGAAGCCGACCGCCTGCCAGATTTTGCCGGGGCGTTGTTCTTCCTTCGGAATGTCGGTGACGATCACCAGGTCGCGGTCTTCGCTGGCCAGCACGAGGTCGCGCCAGCTCGAGTGCAGCACCAGCGTGTCGCCCGCGCGCAGACTCACCGAGCGCACGTCGTCGCGATACACCTGGTCGCCGCGATTCACGGCGAGCACCGAGATGCCGTAACGCTTGCGCAGTCGCAGGTCGCCCACGGTCTGTTTGAGGAAGCGCGAGCTCGGCGGAATCACCGCTTCTGAAATACCCGCACGCGACGGGTTGAACAGCTCGCCCAACTGCCGCATGCGCGGCGAGAGTTTGCACAGCTGGTTGTTGGCAAATTGGTTGAGCTGGTCGCGCGGGCCCAGGACGCCGAGCACCGAGCCCACCCAGATCACGTGATCCGCCGGTGGCGCCATGCGCGCATCGTTGCCGCTCTTGATGGCGAGGATCAGTGGCGCACCGTACAGCTGCTCGACTTCGCCGATGCTCATGCCCACCAGCGGGCTTTCGGCCGTGACCGTGAGCTCTGCTGTTTCGCCGACGATGCCATAGGTGTCGGCGAAGTAGCTTTCCGTGCGGCCCGGGGTCACCTTGAGTCGTTCGTCTTCGCGCTCGGGCAGTAGTTTCTTGCCGAAGAAGTAGAAGAACGCGACACCGGTGAGCGCCAGCACCAGGCCGACGGGCGTGACGCTGAAGAGGCCGAACTTGGGAATCGTGTGCGCGCCGGCGGGCAGGTTCGCGTTCGAACTGGCGACCAGGTCGTTCAGCACGATCAGCGGCGAGTTGGCGATCAGCGTGGTATTGGTGGCGGTGAGGATGCAGAACGCCATCGGCAGCAGCAGGCGCGAGATCGGCACGCCGGTGCGCGCGGCAAGGCGGCTGGTGACGGGAATCATCAACGCGGCCAGCGCCTGGCTGGGAATCACAGCGCTGAACAGGCTGGTGACCAGGTTGATGACCAGGCCCAGGCGCGATTCCACGCCACGCGCCATGCGCATCACGAAGCTGGCGGTAAGCGTGAGTACGCCGGCGCGGTCCAGGCCCGCGCCCATGATCATGATCGCGATGATCGCGATAACGGCGTTACCGGCGAAGCCGTTGAACACGCGATCGGAAGGGATGAGCCCGGTGAGGCCGATCACGACCACCACCAGCAGGGCCACCATGTCGGCGCGGATCCACTCCAGCACCAACATCAGCATGGTGAAGCCCACCAGCCCCAGCACCAGGATCATTTCAGGGGTGAGGGCGAGTCCCACTAGGGTGCGCCCCCGAATTGGGCGTCCTGATGACGGCTGGATGTGGGCAGTGGGAGCTTCACGCTACGACGACTCGTCCCTGTTTGAGACGTGAGTATAAGCGCGTGGTGAGGTGGGCTGGTGAACCCAGGCTGCAAAGTGGGCGCGATTTTTGGTTTTGGTTGTGGGCTCGTCATCCCGGCGCGGGCGGGTATCTGGTCTTGCTGGTCATTCCTGCGAACGCAGGAATCCAGTGACTTTGCGCTTCGATTGTCGCGTCGAGGCCAGAGTGCCGCCTACGCGGCGGGCGTTTCGATCGGCTGCCGCCGACCGAGTCACTTTTCTCTTGCTGGCCCAAGAGAAAAGTAACCCAAAGAGAATGGCCTATAACGCCCGCAGCATCGTGTTGGGATAAGCCCGAACGCTTGAGGCGCGTCGTTGTGGGACAACCTCCGAGGGTACACAGGGGATACTTCCAAGCGCTTCGCAACGCGCCCGAATCGCTGAGGACTTAATGCGGGGCGTCGCTGCGCATCGGCTTTGGTCCGCTCTCCTTACCTTTGCCGCGCCTGCTTGTCTGTGGGAGCGCACCCTGTGCGCGACAGCCACGCTGGGGTGTACCGCTCCGTAGGCTTGTCGCGCACAGGGTGCGCTCCCACAAGATGGCGGATCGCAACGTTCATCCGATATGCCCACGACCCTGCGCAACCCTTGTAGGAGCGCCCTTTGTGCGCGACCGCCGCGCTGCGGCGTGCCGCTTCGTCGGCTGGTCTCGCACAGGGTGCGGTCCTACAGGCACTCTTTGGCTCTAGAGAGGCGCGCCTTCGGCAGGGGAGAGGGGGTGCAAAGCGCTGCGTTCAGCGCCTGCGGTACAACAAATCCCACACCCCATGACCCAGCTTGAGACCACGCCGCTCGAAGTGGGTCTCGATGCGCCACGCGGGCTTTTCAGCGTATTGGCCAGGTCCGAGGTCATTGCGCCAGTCGGGAGCGGCTTCCATCACCTCGAGCATGTGCTCGGCATAAGGCTGCCAGTCGGTCGCCAGGTGCAGCAGGCCGTTGGGGGCCATGCGGGAGGCGAGCAGGGCGACGAAGTCGGGCTGGATGATGCGGCGCTTGTTGTGGCGCTTCTTGTGCCACGGGTCCGGGAACCAGATGCGTGCTTCGGCGAGGGTGCCGGGCGGAATCTCGTTTTCAAGGACTTCCACCGCATCGTGCTTGTACAGGCGCACATTGCTGGCATCGCGAGCGGCCAGTGCATTCATCAGGCGGCCCACGCCAGGGCCGTGCACTTCCACGCCGAGGAAGTCGCGGGCGAGGTCGTGCTCGCTGGCCCAGGCCAGCGCCTCGCCATTGCCGAAGCCGATTTCCAGCACCAGCGGTGCGGTGCGGCCGAAGCGAGAGGCAAAGTCCTGCGGCGTGCCGCTGTAATCGATGCCGAAGCGCGCCCAGTGGTCGTCGAAGGCGCGTTGCTGCGCTGGCGTCATGCGGCCTTCGCGCAGCACGAAGCTGCGGATGCGGCGCATGAAGGGCGGCTGTCCGGCGTCTTCGTGCTCGCCGTCGTGGTCGTGCAGGTCGCTCATGGTCAGCCGATGGTGCCGTCGATGGGGCTGGATGCCGAGGCGAAGCGCTTGCGCGGGATGCGTCCAGCCTTGAAGGCAGCGCGCCCGGCCTGGATCGCCAGCTTCATCGCATGCGCCATCAGCACCGGATCCTTGGCGCCGGCGATGGCGGTGTTCATGAGCACGCCATCGCAGCCCAGCTCCATCGCGATGGCGGCGTCCGAGGCAGTACCCACGCCGGCGTCGACGATGATCGGCACCTTGGCGTTCTCGATGATTTCCAGCAGGTTGTAGCGGTTCTGGATGCCAAGGCCCGAGCCAATCGGCGCGGCCAGCGGCATCACCGCCACGCAGCCGATCTCTTCCAGGCGCTTGGCCAGGATCGGGTCGTCGCTGGTGTAGACCATCACGTCGAAGCCGTCGGCCACCAGCACTTCGGCCGCCTTGAGCGTTTCCACCACATCGGGGAAGAGCGTGCGCTGGTCGCCCAGCACTTCCAGTTTCACCAGCTTGTGGCCGTCGAGCAGCTCGCGTGCGAGCTTGCAGGTGCGCACGGCGTCCACTGCGTTGTAGCAGCCGGCGGTATTCGGCAGCAGGGTGAATTCTTCGGGCGGCAGCGCGTCCAGCAGGTTGGGCTGGCCGGCGTCCTGGCCAACGTTCACGCGGCGGATGGCAACGGTGACGATCTCGGCGCCGGCGGCCTGGCTGGCGCGGCGGGTCTCGTCGAAATCCTTGTACTTGCCGGTGCCGGTGAGCAGGCGCGAGCCATAGCTCTTGCCGGCGATGATCAGCGGGTCGGAAGCATCGAGCGTCTTGATATTCATCGTGAGGTCTTCAGTCTGCGGCGACGACTGGGCGTCGCATGAACGCGCATGCCCGGGCGATCAACCGCCGCCGATGGCATGGACGATTTCCACGCGGTCGCCGTCGGCCAGGCTATGGCTGGCGTGCAGGCTGCGCGGGACGATCTCTTGGTTCACTTCCACGGCGACGCGGCGCTGGCCGTAGCCGGCGTCTTCAAGCAATTGGGCGACGGTGGTGGCGGGGGCGCAGTCGCGCGGACTGCCATTGAGCGTGATGTGCATCCGTCCATTGTAGCGGCTGCCGGCCCGAATGCCGCCCTGGCGTGAAGAGGCCCGGCGGTGCCGGGCCTCCAGAGGACATCAAAGGGCGTGTCAATTGCGCTGCTGGTCGTCCCGACGCGGAGCCGCCCGGTGCTCCTCATGGTTGGGCTGCGGCTGACGCTGCTCCGGCCGCGCCTGGGGTTGTTGCGGCTGAGGATTGCCGCGGGGCACCTCGTTGCGCTGCTGCATCTCCTGCCGCTGTTGCATTTGCTGGCGTTGCTGCGCGGCGTCACGCTGCTGCATCTGCTGTTGCATCGCCTGGCGCTGCTGGAATTCTTGCTGCTGCATCTGCTGGCGTTGCTGCATCAGGTCGCGTTGCGGCGACTGTTGCTGCATCTGCATTACCTGGCGCTGTTGGACGTCCTGCTGCTGGGTTTGCTGGCGCTGCTCCAATTGCTGCTGTTGCGCGGCCCGTCGCTGCTGCATCTGCTGTTGCTGTATGTCCTGGCGCTGCTGCGCGGTGTTGTCCTGGCGCGCCTGTTGCGGTTGAGCCGGTTCGATGCGCGGCGGCGTGGGCAGGCTGCCCGGGGGCACCTGCTGGCTGCGCATGCGATCGGATTCCGCGCTGGGAATGAAGCTCACGCCCGGACGCGGCTGGTTGTCTCCGCCGCGCTGGATCTGGGCCTGGCCGTTCGGTCGAACAAAACGCGAGGACGGCAGCTCGCCCGGACGCATGGCGCCCGGTTCGTTGTCGCCGCGGGGTTGCGGGCGCGCCATGGGCGCGGCCGGGTTGCCGCGCATCGACGGGTTGGGCTGGCCAGCGGCAACCTCTTGCGGGCGATTGGGCGCACCGGCGCGCATGGCCGGCCCCTGGCCATTGAGGAGTCGCACATTATCCCGCTCGGGAGTCATGCGCGGATTGCCGGCGACGTTGGCCGGGCGACCGCCAAAATTCGCGGCCGGCGGGGTACGAGCCACCACTTCGCGCTGGAATCCGCCAGCCGGCAGGGGGCGTCCGTTGTTGGCGCGCGGCGGCGCAAAGCTGCTGCGTACAGGCGCGATCCCGGCGACGCCGCGCGGGGCGACCTGGGCATCGGCGAACCGCCGCGGATCCATACCCGCCATATGCTGCCGCGCATTGCGCGCCGCCACGAAATCCTGGCCCGACATGGCGCGGAACGCATGCGGCACGTCGCGGTTGATGTAGCGCTCGTTGGGCGCCGCGCGTCCGTCGCGGTAGTAGTTGTAGCGCTCGTTGATGTGGTTGATCACCAGGTTGCGGTTGTTGCGCACATAGATATTGGTGACATTGACGTTGGTGTAGTAGCCACGGCTGGCGCGATACCACGGGTTGTAGACCTCGCCCGGCCCGAGCGGGAACCAGCCCACCGGGCCGCCCACGCCGATGGATACGCCGCCACCGACAAAGGCCACCAGCGCCGGCGCGTAGACCGGGCGCACACCCACCGGCCCCGGCACCCAGCCCCAGCGGTTGTGCACATGGGCCCAGCGGCCATAGTGATAGGGCGCGAAACCCCAGGGCGCGGCATCCACCCAGGTCCAGCCCCACGGGCCGACGTACGACCAGTGGCCATCGCTGTAAGGCGACCAATCGGCGCCCACGCTTGCGGGATACCAGACCTGGCCGTAATCGGGATCGCTCTGCCAGTTGCCGTATTGGTTGAGATCCTGCGCGCCCACGATGTCCGGCGACACATTGGGGTCGGCGGGCATGGAGGCATACTGCTGGTTGCGGCTGTCCACCCAGTTGTCGAACTCGTCGCCGCCCTGGATGTCGTTGATGGTCACCACGCTCAGCGAGGAATCGACAAACTCGTACGAGCGGCCCGCGGCCACCATGCGCTGCGCGCCGCCCTCGCCATAGACCGTGGCGTGCCCGGCGAAGTCGGTGACGCGGGTGGACTTGCCATCCTCGCTGATATCGATGCGATAGCTGCCCGGTTGATCGATCACCAGGGCCACGGTGGGCGTATCGATTTCGTAGCTCTGGCCATCGTCGAGCCCCTGCACCGTCACGTTAGCCGTGCCCTGGGTCAGTTCGACCTGGGTCAGCTGGTCGTTGAGGGTGAGGAAGCCGAAGTTGGAGTCGTCCGCGATACGCAGGACGCCGCTGTCCAGCTGCAACTCGGCGCGCCCGCCGTCGCCGGTGGAAAGGCGGTCGCCGGTGGTCAGCGGGCGGTTGAGGCTGGCATCGCCCCAATCCTTTTCGCCAGCGGGGAGCAGACCCACGTCGCCGGTGCGATAGGACAGGCGTGCCACGCGCGAAGGCGGATCGCCGGCGCCATTGTCATCGGGTGGCGCCTGCGTCTGCGCCTGGCTAAGCCCGCTGGCGCAGATCAACAGGGCCGCTGCCATCCATCGCCAGCTTTGCGGCGATGTCAGGAAAGCAGAAAGCACACGCATCGGGTTCTCCGGAGCTGGACGCGATGGTTATCGCGGAATGGTTTCGTCGCCCGCAAGAACGCATGGGGGATTGCCGGCGCCGACGGCTGCATTATGCGGATGAGCGATCCATCCCTAGCAAGGACTGGCAAGGCCGCGTCAAAAAGTGGTTCAGCCGGCCGCCATGTCCGGTTCACGCCGGGTTGGGATAGCCAAATCCAGGCATACCGGGAAAACTGCGCCGTAAACCCGCGGCCATTGATGCGCAGTCCTCATCCGGGGGCGGCGGTTCCCAAGCCCCGCGGAGGCGGGTTACCATCGTCGAACGATGCGGGTGTAGCTCAATGGTAGAGCTGTAGCTTCCCAAGCTACTGACGAGGGTTCGATTCCCTTCACCCGCTCCATAGTTGGTCTCGACCCCGTTGCTCTCGACTCCATTGCTCTGGACCCCACCGAGCTCCCTACACGTAACCCTTGCGGCGTGCGCTGATCATGGCGGATGTGACTACCCTCGGCTGGCGGGAGCGCTTGGCATTGCCGATGCTCGGCATTCCTCTGCTCAAGGCCAAACTTGATACCGGCGCGCGCAGCAGTTCGTTGCACGTGGACTCGCTGGAAAGCTTTGTGCGCGCCGGCGATACGTGGCTGCGTTTCTCCGTCACCGTGGGTGGACGCCATCGTGTTGCCGTGACCTGCGAAACCCTCGCGCTGGACCGGCGTGCCGTCACCGATACGGGTGGCCGGCGCACGCTGCGCTGGTTTATCCGCACCGACGTGGTGGTGGGCGGTGAGCGCTTTGCCGTCGACATCAATCTGACCGACAGGCGCCATATGCTGTTTCCCATGCTGCTCGGCCGTAGCGCCTTGCACGGGCGATTTGCGGTGGATCCTGCGCTTTCCTACACACAGCCTCGACCGATCCGGGCGGGCACGACGGGTGTTTCATGAAAATTGCCATACTTTCGCGCAACACTCGTCTGTACTCGACGCAGCGCCTGGTCGATGTCGCGCGCGAGCGGGGACACGTCGTGCGCGTGCTCGATCCGCTGCGCTGCTACGTGCGCATCGCGCCGGGCAATATGTCCATCCGCTACAAGGGCAAGGCGATCAAGGGCATTGACGCAGTCATCCCGCGCATCGGCGTCACCAGCACGTTCTATGGCACTGCCGTGCTGCGCCAGCTGGAAATGATGGGTGTGTACACGCCCAATACCTCCGACTCGGTCTTGAGCGCACGCGACAAGCTGCGCTCGCTGCAGATCCTGGCGGCCAAGGGCCTGGACATGCCGGCCACGGTGTTCGGCGACAACCCCGACGACACCGCCGACGTGCTGGCCATGCTGGGCGAGCCGCCGCACGTGATCAAGCTCAATGAAGGCAGCCAGGGCACCGGCGTGGTGCTGGCCGAAAAGCGCAGTGCATCGCAGAGCGTCATCGAAGCCTTCCGCGGCCTCTACGCCAACTTCCTCGTGCAGGAGTTCATCGCCGAGGCCAAGGGTACCGACTTGCGCTGCTTCGTGGTGGGCAAGAAGGTGGTCGCGGCCATGCAGCGGGAGGCCAGCCCGGGCGAATTCCGCGCCAATATCCATCGCGGGGCCACCGCCAAGGCCGCCACGCTGAGCGCCGAGGAGCGCCGGATTGCCGTTCGTGCCGCCGCGGCCCTGGGCCTGGGCGTGGCCGGCGTGGACATGCTGCGCTCCAAACGCGGCCCCTTGATCCTGGAAGTGAACGCCTCGCCTGGCCTGGAGGGCATCGAGGCCGCCACCGGCGTGAATGTGGCGGGCGCGATCATCCAGCTCCTGGAAAACGAGTCGGGCGCCGTTGCGGCCCCCATCAAACGGCGCTCGCAACGGGCCGGCTGAGTTCATTTGTGCAGGACTACCACTTTTGGCCTTTGACCCCACGCCGAAAGCCGGCCTAGCATGGGAGTTCCTGCAGGGCGCGTCCCGAGGGGGGATGCCGCAGGGTGGAGGAAATCAATGAAGCGGAAGTACTGGCTGCCGGTCACGGCGGCGATGATGCTCGTGTTGCAGGTGGCGACGGTTCAAGCAAAGGAAACCAAGCCTGACGTCAAGGCCACTACCAAGGACGAATTCGCTGCGGTAGCCGACCATGTTCGTCAGCAGATGGCTCCCGGCGGTCGGTTCGATTCCGTGAAGGCAGGCGACCAGGCGACGGTTGATCGCGACCTCAGCAGCATGGAATCGCTGTACGACAAGTTCGGCACGGTCGACGCCATGGATCAGTCGGCCAAGGTCGATCTGTACAACAAGCAGTCGGAAGTGAACGCGATCCTGACCCGCAACGACGGCAATCGCGAAGTGTGCGAGCAGGTCAAGCCGATGGGCTCGAACATTCCCAAGACGGTGTGCAAGACCCAGCGTCAGATCAACGAAGAGAATGATCAGTCGCAGCGCATGAAGCAGGACATGATGAAGGTCCAGAATCCGCGGGGCGGCAATTAAGCCCATTAACGGCGTTGTGAGTAGCGGTTAACCGCCGTGTAACTGCACGACACCTATAAAGTCCCCACTGCAATTTGTTGGCACTTCCGTAAGGGCTGGTGACAGCAGATTTCGGTATCGGGGCAGTAGCTTGAGCCCAGGCGAGCGACCACGAGTCGAGCGGCCTGGGCTTTTTTCTTGCCCGATGCCCGGCCTCGTTCAGCTTTCTTCCCCGCGAGGCCCCTTTCCCCACCACAAGCTTGTTAAGCTTGTTGCCTCGGCCGGCCTCATGCCGGCTGCGTATGGAGGACGCATGCGCGTACTGGTGATCGAAGACAACAGCGATATCGCCACCAACATCGGCGATTATCTGGAAGACCGCGGCCATGTGGTCGATTTCGCCGGCGATGGCGTCACGGGGCTGCATCTGGCCGTCGTGCACGACTTTGACGTGATCGTGCTCGACCTGACCCTGCCGGGCATGGACGGCCTGGACGTGGCCCGCAAGCTGCGCCACGAGGCCCACAAGCAAACGCCGATCCTCATGCTGACCGCGCGTGATGCGCTGGAGCAGAAGCTCACCGGCTTTGAGTCTGGCGCCGACGACTACATGACCAAGCCGTTCGCCCTGCAGGAACTGGCAGCGCGCCTGGAAGTGCTGGCCCGTCGCGGCAAGGGTCCGCAGAGCCGCGTCCTCAAGGTGGGTGATCTCACCTACAACCTCGACACGCTCACGGTCACCCGTGAAGGCAAGTCGATCCAGCTCAACCCGATCGGGCTGAAGCTGCTGCAGGCCCTGATGGAAGCGAGCCCCTCGGTGGTGACCCGCCAGGACCTGGAACAGCGCGTGTGGGGCGAAGAACTGCCCGACAGCGATTCGTTGCGCGTGCACATCCATGGTCTGCGTGCAGCCATCGACAAGCCGTTCGACAAGCCGCTGATCCACACGCGTCACGGTATCGGTTATCGAATGGTCGAACCGGATGCAGTCCAGGCGTAAGCTCAGGTTTCGCCTGGTCGTCTCCTTCGCGCTGTTCGGTTTCGGCCTCAGCGCGTTGTTTGCGTTTGCGGCGTTGAATATTCGCAGCAGGGTGGAGGACCAGTTGGTCAACTCCAGCCTGATTGACGATGCGAAATACGCCAACCAGTTTGCCCAGGCGCACCCCGATGCGCCCGGGCCCGGGTCGCGCCTGATCACCGGCATGACCAAGAGCGAGCGCACCCTCTACAAGGCGCCGTTGACGTGGCAGAACCTGGACACGGGTGTGCACGACATCAACGAAGTAGCGGATGACGGCACGCAACACCACTACAAGCTGGCCGTGTATCGCGAGAACGGCATCATCAGCTTTGTCCGCTACGACGTATCGCGTGAAGAGCTGGGCAAGCGCCAGCTGGTCATCAGCGTGATCGCCGCAGTGTTCCTGTTTGGTCTGTTGTCCTTGGTGCTTGGTTTTTGGCTGTCGCGCAAGGTACTCAAGCCGGTCAGCGAACTGGCGCGTCGTTTGCGCGACTTCCGTAAGAACGGTAAAGCCGAACCGTTGGCGCCGCATTTTGCCGATGACGAAGTGGGCGAGCTCGCGTTCGCACTCGACGAATACTCGCAACGACTCACCGCGATGGTGGAGCGCGACCGCGAATTCAACTCCGACGTGAGCCACGAGCTGCGCACGCCGCTGGCGGTCATTTCCAGCACCACCGAACTGCTGCAGGGCTCGCCTGATCTCACCGACAAGTTGCGCGAGCGCCTCAAGCGCATCGAGCGCTCGTCGCGTCAGGCGACCGAACTGATCGAGGCCTTGCTGCTGCTGTCGCGCGCGGAACGTCGCGGCCCCACGCGTGGCGAAACCACCGACGTGTGCAAGGTGGCCTCGGACGTGATCGAAAGCCAGCGTCCGCAAATGCGCGACAAGCCGCTGGAAGTGGAACTGCGAGTCAAGCATTCGGCAAGCATCAATGCGCCGGCATCGGTGCTCGCCGTGGCGCTCACCAACCTGATCGGCAACGCCATCAAGTACACGCTCGAAGGGCGTGTCACGGTGGAGGTGAGCGCCGATCGCATCGAAGTGATCGACACCGGCCCGGGCATCAAGCCTGAAGATGCCGAGCGTCTTTTCCAGCGTGGCGTGCGCGGCGAAGGTGCCGGTGGCAGCGGCGCGGGGCTGGGCCTGGCGATCGTGCGCCGCTTGTGTGATCTCTACGGTTGGGATGTGTCGATGCGTCCGCGTACCGATACCAATGGGGCCGTCGCGAGCATCGTGTTCGGTTGATCACATTGCGCGAGGTGCGCCTCGTTGTTTGCTCGTCATTCCGGCGCAGGCCGGAATCCAGTGGCGATCCAGCTAAGTTTTCGCAAGAGCCTTCACAGCAGGGTGTCATGACGCGACAGCCGGGCACAGACGCTACTGGATTCCGGCCTGCGCCGGAATGACGAGTAGGAAGGCAGCCTGCACCTGAGAGCGCCGCGATTTAGAGCCCATCAAAACAAAAGCGGCGCCATCACGGCGCCGCCTTCATGACCGCCGCTTTCCTTCAAAAACTCAAAGCGGCTCCAGCCAACCCCACTGGTCGTTGGTCTTGCCATTGAACAGGCCAAAGAACAGCTCCTGCAGGCGACGCGTCACGCGGCCGGCCTTGCCGCTGCCGATCTGCTTGCCGTCCACCGCGCGGATCGGCGTGATCTCCGCGGCCGTGCCGCACATCAGCAGTTCGTCGCACAAATAGAGGTATTCACGCGGGATATCGCGCTCGACCACTTCGATGCCGTCCTCGCGGGCCAGCGTCTTGATCGAGTCGCGCGTGATGCCGGCAAGGATGGATGCGCTGGCCGGAGTGGTGTGCAGCACGCCGTCGAACACCAGGAAAAGGTTCTCGCCCGCGCCTTCGCTGAGCAGGCCGGTGGAGGCCATGGCGATGCCTTCGCCGAAGCCCAGGCGGCGCGCTTCACGCGCGATCAGCTGGCCGGAAAGGTAATTGCCGCCGGCCTTGGCGCCGGCCGGAATGGTATTGGGCGCAAAGCGCTGCCAGCTCGACACGCAGGCATCGATGCCGCTTTCCAACGCCTCCGGACCGAGATACGGGCCCATCGGCCAGGCGGCGACGGCCACATCGATGGGCGTTTCCGCCGACAGGCCGAAACCACCCAGGCCGCGGTAAGCCACCGGGCGCAGGTAGGCGGCCGAGAGGCCGTTCTTGCGCACCACGTCGCGGCAGGCTGCAGCGAGCTCGTCCTGCGAGTAGGGCACGACCATGTCGTAGATCTTGGCCGACTGGTAGAGGCGCTTGAGGTGGTCGGTCAGGCGAAAAATCGCCGCGCCGTCCGGCGTGGCATAACTGCGGATGCCTTCGAACACCGACGAGCCGTAGTGCAGCGCATGCGCCATCACGTGCGTGGTGGCGTCCTGCCAGGGCTTGATGGCACCGTTCTGCCAGATCCAATCGGGGTACTGCTGCGCCATGGGGGATCTCCGGGGAAAAATCGCGCCATGATACCGCGGCGGCGGCATGGGCGATTTTGCGCAGCACCAATGCGGGTCAGCCCGAAGCGCGCAACCACAGGCAGCCGGAGCGCTTGACCACCGTGAAGCGGGTCTCGCGTGCCACGCCGCTGGCGTCCCCCGATGCCGTGCGTACGACCAGTTGCTGGTCGCCGCTCGATGAGGAAGGGGGCCGCGTCGCCTCGGCGGCGGGCGAGCTCAACAGTGGATCGTCGCTGGGGGGCGGCGGTGAGTCGTCGATTTCCGACGCCGTGCCGATATCGAGCAAGGGACGCTGCATCAGCGAACCGAGCGAGCGGATGTCTGCAACCACGGCATCACGGCCGTAGCCGTTCCAGATCATCAGCCCGGCCAGTCGATTGGGATCGCGCGCAGCGAACGCGTCGATCATGCCCTGGCGCAGCGCGCCTACCGACGTGGCGCAGCTCACCGGCGGCGGCGTGCTGGCGCCGAGGGTCGAGACGTCCTGCGTCACCGGTGCTTTCGTGGCCGCAGGTGGCGTATTCACCGGCGTCGCCTGCAGGGCGGCACACGGCTGATCGGTGAACAGGGGATTGCCGTCCGCGCCGATGCAGCGATGAATGCCGTCCTGCGCCATCGCGCAGAGCGGCAACAGGAACAGCAGTAGCGCGCAGCCGATTCGCTTCATCCATCGAGCTTACGCCCGATGTCGTTGCCTATCCGTGCAGCCGGTCGAGGATCGCAAGCGTGGGACGTGCGCGGTTCAAGGTATAGAAATGCAACGACGGCGCGCCGCCTTCCAGCAACCGGCGACACATTTGCGCCACCACGTCGGCGCCCAGCTCGCGGATCGAAGCGGCATCGTCACCGTGGGCCAGCATGCGCTTGGCGATCCAGCGCGGGATCTCGGCACCGCAGCCATCGGAGAAACGCTTGAGCTGCGAATAATTGGAGATGGGCATGATGCCGGGCACGATCGGCACCTTCACGCCAAGACGCCGCACGTCGTCGACGAAGCGGAAATAGGCATCGGCGTTGAAGAAGTACTGCGTGATCGCGCCATCGGCGCCGGCGTCCACCTTGGCCTTGAAATGGCGAAGGTCCGCCAGTGCATCGTCGGCCTGCGGATGCATTTCCGGGTACGCGGCCACTTCGATATGAAAGTGATCGCCCGAATGCTCGCGGATGAAACGCACCAGTTCGGATGCGTAACGGAAGTCGCCGGGCGTGGCCATGCCCGAGGGCAGGTCGCCGCGCAGTGCGACGATGCGTCGATAACCGGCCGCGCGATAGTCGTCGAGCAGGGCGCCCAGCTCCGCGCGCGTGCCGCCCACGCAGGAAAGGTGCGGCGCCACGCTAAGCCCGTGGGTCGTGTGCAGCCGGTGCACGGTTTCACCGGTGTAGCTCAGCGTTGACCCGCCTGCACCAAACGTCACCGAGACGTACTCGGGCGCACGGGACTTCAGCAGCGCCGCGGACTGGTCGAGCTGCGTGCGCTGTTCGTCGGTCTTGGGCGGGAAGAACTCAAAGCTGATGCTCGACATCGGGATGGTCCCTGCGGTGGCGTTGGGCGAGAGTATATATCTCTTTCTCGCGATATAGAGATGTCTAGACCAGGGTGGGCGTTCAGCCTCGCTGCCGCGCCCGCCTGCGACAAACCGCGGCAGGCGATGACGGCGTCGCCATTGATCCAGATCAATTGGCCACTTCCGCCCGGCCCCCAGACTCCCTTCCGTTCAGTTATGCCTAGGAGTGGGCTTCATGGTGGGCGTCGAGGGGAGTTACAACGACAAGGTCATACGGCAGTTTTCCGTGATGACCGTGGTCTGGGGCGTGGTCGGCATGCTGGTGGGCGTCTTCATCGCTGCCCAGCTGTATTGGCCCGCCCTCAATTTCGATATCCCGTGGCTCAGCTACGGCCGACTGCGCCCACTGCATACCAATGCGGTGATTTTTGCGTTCGGCGGTTGCGCGCTGTTCGCCACGAGCCTGTACACCGTGCAGCGCACCTGCCATGTGCGCCTGATCTCCGACAAGCTCGCCGCCTTCGTGTTCTGGGGCTGGCAACTGGTGATCGTGGCCGCCGCCATTTCGTTGCCACTGGGCTATACCCAGGGCAAGGAGTACGCCGAACTCGAGTGGCCGATCGCCATCCTGATCACCATCGTGTGGGTGGCGTATGCGGTGTTGTTCTTCGGCACCATCGTCAAGCGCAAGGTGAAGCACATCTACGTCGCCAACTGGTTCTACGGCGCGTACATCATCACCATTGCGTTGTTGCATGTGGTCAACCATCTGGCCATTCCGGCCGGCCCGATGAAGTCGTACTCGGTGTATTCGGGTGCGGTGGATGCGATGGTGCAGTGGTGGTACGGCCATAACGCGGTGGGTTTCTTCCTGACCACCGCCTTCCTCGGCATGATGTATTACTTCGTGCCCAAGCAGGCCGATCGCCCGATCTATTCGTATCGACTGTCGATCGTGCACTTCTGGGCGCTGATCGCCATCTACATGTGGGCCGGTCCGCATCACCTGCAGTACACCGCATTGCCCGACTGGGCGCAGAACCTGGGCATGGTGTTTTCGCTGGTGCTGCTGGCGCCCTCGTGGGGCGGTGCGATCAACGGCATCCTCACGCTGTCGGGCGTCTGGTACAAGCTGCGCACCGATCCGATCCTGAAGTTCCTCGTCGTCTCGCTCTCGTTCTACATGATGAGCACGTTCGAGGGACCGATGATGTCGATCAAGACGGTCAACTCGCTCAGCCACTACACCGACTGGACCATCGGCCACGTGCATTCGGGTGCGCTGGGCTGGGTCGCGATGATTTCCATCGGCTCCATCTACGCGATGCTGCCGCGCCTGCTGCGCCTGCCCAGGATGTATTCGACCAGGCTGATCGATCTGCATTTCTGGCTGCATACCGTCGGCGTGGTGGTCTACATCACCGCGATGTGGATTGCCGGCGTGACGCAGGGCCTGATGTGGCGCGCCACCGATCCTGACACCGGCACGCTCACCTATGCCTTTGTCGAAGCGCTCAACGCCACCAAGCCGTATTACCTCGTGCGCATCGGCGGCGGCTTGATCGTGCTGTCCGGCATGCTGGTGATGGGCTGGAACGTGTTCAAGACGTTCCGCCTGGCCGCCGCGAGCACCGAGCCGCAACCGCTGCTGGCGCCCGATGCCGCCGACGCCCGTGCCTGAAGGAACAGACATGAGCCAGACACACGCAAAACTCGAAAAGAACATCGGCCTCATGGCCATCCTGGTGGCAGTTGCCGTTTCCTTTGGCGGTCTCGCCGAAATCGTGCCGCTGATGTTCCAGGCCGAAACGATCAAGCCGTTGCCGGGCGTCAAGCCGTATCCCGCGCTGCAGCTGGCGGGCTTCGACGTCTACGTCCGCGAAGGCTGCTACAACTGCCATTCGCAGATGGTGCGCACGCTGCGTTTTGAAACCGAGCGTTACGGCCATTACTCGCTGGCGGGCGAATCGGTCTACGACCATCCGTTCCAATGGGGCAGCAAGCGCACCGGTCCGGATCTCGCCCGCGTGGGATTGCGCGGCTATTCCGACGACTGGCATCGCGCGCATCTGCACAACCCGCGCGACGTCGTGCCCGAGTCCAACATGCCCGGTTATCCGTGGCTGGCGGACAACAAGCTCGACGGCGAGGAAGTGGCCACGCACATGCGTGCGCTAAAACGCATCGGCGATCCGTATAGCGAAGAAGACATCGCAGGCGCGGCCAAGGCCGTCGAAGGCAAGACCGAGCTCGATGCGGTGATCGCCTATCTGCAGGCGCTGGGCACGCATGTGTCGCAGGCCGACATGCAGGCTGCCGAAGGAGCGGAGTGACATGGTTCCTGGACTGATCACCGCATTCCTGCTGGTGCTTTTTGTCGGCGCCTGCATCTGGATCTGGCGTCCGGCCACGAAGCCGGCGATGGACGCCGCCGCGAAAATGCCGCTGGAAGATGACAAGGAGGAAATCGCATGACTTCCGGATGGACCTGGTACGTCATCGCCATCGTGGTAGCCAACCTGGTCGGCTGCGTGTGGCTGTTGCGCGCCAATACGCGCCGTAGCCCCACCGATCCCAAGCCTGATGAAACCGGCCATGTGTGGGACGGCAATATCACCGAGTACAACAAGCCGCTGCCGCGTTGGTGGATCAATCTGTTCTACATCACCATCGTGTTCGCCGTGGGCTACCTGATCTGGTTCGGCGTCGGCACGTTGCAGGGCCTGGGACATTGGAGCTCGCACAAGGAATGGGCGTTGGAGTCGGCGGCCGAAGACGCACGCCTGGACGACGCCCTGAAGCTCTATGCCGGCCAGTCCATCGACGTGCTGGCGAAGAACCCGCAGGCGGTCGCGATGGGGCGCACGATCTTCATCAATCGCTGTGCGGCCTGCCATGGTTCGACCGGCCACGGCGCCACCGGCTTTCCCGATCTGACCGATGACATCTGGCATTGGGGCGGCACACCGCATCGCATCCTGGAGACGATCCAGGAGGGCAGGCAGGCGGTCATGCCCGCCTGGGCGACCACGCTTACCGCGCAAGGCGGCCCGACGGCCGTCGACGACACCATTGCCTATGTGTTGTCCTTGTCCAAGCCGACGCAAGCCAGGGACGAGGCAAGCGAGCGCGGCGAGAAGCTGTTCCAGACGATCTGCGTGGCCTGCCATGGTCCCCAGGGCAAGGGCAACCAAATCGTGGGCGCCCCCGACCTGAGCGACAGCTATTGGCTCTACGGCAGCAGCAAGGCCTCGTTGCACAAAACGCTGAACGAAGGCCGGCAGGGCGTCATGCCTGCGTGGAAGCCCGTGCTTGGCGATACGCGCACGCGATTGGTCGGTGCTTATGTATGGACGTTGTCGCCCCACAAGGATGCGCCACCCGCGGGTGCGGTGGTCGCCGAATGATCGACAGGAATACCACCGTCACCCACGGACACCAGCCCGCGCCGGTCGCGCAGAGTCTGGGTGCCTTGCTCTGGCCAAGCTTCTTCGTGGCTGGTGTGGTGACGGTGGTGTTCTTTGCCTTCATCGATCCGATCGCCCTGCGCGACATCACCTTTCCCGCGTTGAAGATCGGACGTGAACTCGGCTACACGCTGGGTTTCTTCCTGATCTGGCTGGCGACGGCCTCGTCCAGCCTGTTCACCTGGATCCTGCTGCGCCCGAGTCGTGCGGTGCGATCACTTCCACGTTCGGGTAAGACACCATGAGTCGCCGCATTCCGCTCCAGGTCATCGATGACGGGAGCGATTCGTACTACGTCAGCGAACGCAAGGTCTATCCGCGCGATGTCTCGGGCCGTTTCAACCGTCTGCGGGTGGCAGCGGTTATCTGGCTGCTGGGCATGTACTACAGCTTTCCCTGGCTGACCTGGCAGGGGCGGCAGGCCGTCCTGCTGGACCTGCCTGCCCGAAAATTCCATGTGTTTGGATGGCTATTCCTGCCCCAGGATTTCCTGTTTCTTTCGGTGTTGTTGATCATCGCGGCGCTGGCGCTGTTCTTCTTCACCGCCTTGGCAGGTCGCTTGTTCTGCGGCTACGCCTGCCCGCAGACGGTATGGACCGAAGTGTCGCTGTGGATCGAACGCTGGTGCGAAGGCGATCGCAACAAGCGCATGAAGCTCGATGCGTCGCCATGGACGCGCGAAAAAATCCTGCGCAAGAGCGCGCGCCACGCGCTATGGGCAGTGTTCTCGCTGTGGACCGGTTTCACCTTCGTGGGTTACTTCAGTCCGATCGGCGAGCTGGCGCGGCGCACGCCTTTGGGATGGGGCGGGTGGGAAGCGTTCTGGATCCTGTTCTATGCATTCGCCACCTGGGGCAATGCCGGCTTCCTCCGGCAGCAGGTCTGCAAGTACATGTGCCCCTACGCGCGCTTCCAGAGTGCGATGTTCGACCGCAACACCTTGCTCATCGCCTATGACCCGATGCGCGGCGAGCCACGCGGTCCGCGCAAGCGTGGTCTTGCCAGTGTGCTGAGCCGGGCGCGCGGGCTGCTCGACACCGTCACGGCCTACGACTATGTGTTCCGCGCCAGTCAGCATCCTTCCGCCGCGGATCATCGCGCGCAGGCCTGTGGCACGATTACGCTCGCGGCGCTGGGCGAACAGGCTGCGCCGTTGCCCAAGTTTTCTTTGGAAGAGCTGGGCGACTGCGTCGATTGCACGATCTGCGTGCAGGTGTGTCCGGTCGGCATCGATATCCGCAACGGTCTGCAATACGAATGCATTGCCTGTGGCGCGTGTATTGATGCCTGCGACGAGGTGATGGGCAAGGTCGGCTATCCGCAGGGCCTGATTCGCTATACCACCCAGAACCAGATCGATGGCAAGCCGGCCAGACTCGTACGCACACGTGTGCTGGCCTATGGCGCATTGCTGCTGGCTCTGATGAGCGGCTGGTTTTATGGCGTCACCCATCGCAGTCCTGTGATGGCTGAAGTGCTGCGCGATCGCAATGCGATGTACAGCGAGGATGCCGACGGCGACATCCAGAATGCTTACACGCTGAAGCTGGTCAACAAGGCGCAAACGCCACACCACTTCGCGATCGACGTGAGTTCGGCTGATCTGCCCGACCTGCGACTGGGCGGTGGCGTGCAAGCCGTGCGTGCCGAGAGCGGCGAGGTGCTTTCGGTGCCGCTGACCGTCACGACGGCGGCGGACATCACCGGCCGCCATGAGGTGACCTTCCACGTGCGCGACCTCGACGCGAACGTCGGTGTCGACGTCAAAAGCAGCTTCTTTGGACCTTTGCCATGAACCAGACACGCAGTACCTGGCGCGAACCGATGGTGTGGATGCTGGTGGGTCTGCCGCTGGCTTCCGTGGCGATCGGCTTCGCCTTGTTGTTTGCGGCCGTGCGTCCCGGTCGCGAAGACATGGACACCATCACGCAGGCCACGCGAGTCGGCAAGCTGCTGGTATCGGCGCACGATGAGCCCTCCACGGAAGTCGCCACCAAGGGTCTGGTGCTTCGCTTGAAGGGCGACATGATCGAAGCCGTGCCCATGGACGGCGACTTCCCGCGTGGCGGCAAGCTGCGACTGACGCTGCGGGCTGGCGACTCGCACGCTGCGGAACGCATGATTGAACTATCGCCCAGCGAACTGGGCTGGCGCGGCGTCGGTTCGCTGGACGGCGGGCAAGCCTGGGCGGTGGAATTGAGCCCGGACAATGAGGCCTGGTCGCTGCACGGACATTGGACGGCGCAGGCGCGAGCGATACGCCTGACGCCCTGATCGTGGACCGCGACGTCGACGCCGACCCGTCCGGTCGGGCACTCCTCTGCTACCACTGCGGCGAAACGCTGCCGCTCGCTCCTGTGCAACAGGAGGTCGACGGCGAGCTGCGCGGCTTCTGTTGCCACGGCTGTGGTGCGGCGGCGGAGTGGATTGGCCAATCCGAGCTCGGCGACTACTACCGTCTGCGCAGCGCGGCAGCAACGCGCGTCGAAGAGATGGCCGATCTGGCCAGCTGGGACCGCGACGACCTGCTCGGCGAACACGCGGTGCCCGTGGCCGGCGGGCTTGAAATCACCCTGTTGACCGATGGCATGCGTTGCGCCGCATGCGCGTGGTTGATCGATCAGGCGCTGCGGCGTGAGCCGGGCGTATTCGACTCGAGTGCGAACGCAGTGACCGGGCGCATCCGCATCGGCTGGCATCCAGCGCGGGTTCGACTGTCGCACTTGCTCGGACGTCTGGCGATGCTCGGCTATCGCCCGTATCTGGCCACCGGCGCTGCGCGCGAACGCGAGCGCGTGGCCGAACAGCGCCGATGGCTGATGCGCCTGGGCATCGCCGGTCTTGGCGCGATGCAGACCATGATGTTTTCCGAGGCGCTGTATCTGGATTTCGGCCATCACATGGCCGGTCCGACACGCGACTTCTTCCGCTGGGTCGCCTTGCTGGTCGCCACGCCCGTGGTGTTTTTCTCCGGTTGGCCATTTCTGCAGGGCTGCTGGCGCGAGCTGCGGCAGCGCCATCCGGGCATGGACACCTTGATCGCCAGCTCGACGCTGTTGGCTTACTTCGCCAGCATGGTGGAAACCGCCCGTGGCGGCGCGCAGATCTGGTACGACGCCGCCACGATGTTCGTGTTTCTGTTGCTCACGGCGCGCCTGCTGGAGCAGCGCGCGCGCCGCGTCGCCAGTGCGCAGGTGGATGCGCTTGCGCGAGCACGTCCCACCTTGGCGGTGCGCGAGCGCGCTGACGGCAGCAGGGAGTCCGTGCCCGTGGCGTCACTGCAGGTGGGCGATATCGTCTGCGTAGCCGTGGGCGAAGTGGTGCCTGCCGATGGGTGCCTGCTCGGTGCGGAAGCCTCGTTCGAGGAGGCGCTGCTTACCGGTGAGTCGCGGCCGATGACTCGCGCGCCGGGAGCGACGATTTATGCAGGCACCGTATGTCGCGAGATTCCCGCGCGTATCGAAGTGACCCGGATCGGTGCTGCCACGCGATTGTCGCAGCTGGCCCGATTGGTCGAGCAGGCGCAATCGCAACGACCGCGCCTGGCGCGCGTCGCCGATCGCATCGGCAGCGTGTTCGTATCGGTGTTGATCGTGTTGGCGGTGATTGTCTACAGCGTTTGGCGCATCCACGAGCCGGCGCGAGCGTTCGAAGTCACGCTGTCGCTGCTGGTGGTCAGTTGCCCATGTGCGCTGTCACTGGCAGTGCCGACCGCGCTGGCGGCAAGCCACGGCGCCTTGGCGCGACTAGGCGTGCTCTCCATCCGCGAGGGAGGCCTGGAGCATCTCGCGCGTGTCAGCGACATGGTGTTCGACAAGACGGGCACGCTGACCAGCGTGCAGCTCGCCGTGGGCGACGTGCAGACCTTTGGGGATATCTCGTCCGCTGTTGCTCTGCAGATGGCGGCCGCACTGGAGCGAGATAGTGGCCATCCCATTGCCCAGGCCTTTGCCGGCATCACCACATCGCTGCAAGCCCAGGACGTGCGCACAATCACGGGACTCGGCGTCCAGGGCCATATCGAAGGAACGTGGTGGCGACTCGGCCGAGCCTCGTTTGCAGCCTCTCGTGACGACGACGGCCAGCTCTGGCTGGGTGACGGCAAGCGAGCGGTCGCCAGGTTCTGTCTTCAAGAGAGCGTGCGCGCTGGTGCAGCGGAGACCATCGCGGCGCTGCGCATCTTGGGCGTCGAGATCCATCTTGCCAGCGGCGATGCCGCCACAGCGGTGCAGCGCTTGATGCGCGAATTGCGGATCGGCCAGGCGCATTCGCGCCAGTCGTCGGAAGACAAGCTGGCACTGGTGCGTGCGCTGCAGGCGAAAGGACGCATCGTGGCGATGGTGGGAGACGGCCTGAACGATGCGCCGGTGCTCGCCGGCGCCGATGTGTCGATTGCCATGGGCGAGGGTGCCTCGCTGGCGCAGCGCGCGGCCGACATGGTGTTGACCTCGCCATCGTTGCTGCGCATTCCCGCTGCCATCGTGCTGGCGCGGCGGACACAGCGCATCATCCGCCAGAACTTCGCCTGGGCCGTGGGTTACAACTTGCTCGCGCTGCCTCTGGCGATCACTGGGCATGTGACGCCTGCCTTGGCCGCACTCGGCATGGCCACATCCTCCTTGGCCGTGACGTTCAATGCGTTGCGTTTGGTGCGGCCAGCGAAGGCGGGTGTGACGCCGTGATCATCCTGCTCATGCTGGTGCCACTGAGTTTGATGCTGCTTGCGTTTGCGATTGGCGCCTTCGTGTGGGCCGTCCGCAAAGGGCAATTCGACGATATAGATACGCCTGCGCTGGATATCCTGCGCGACGATGCGCGCCCTGATGCGCCGCACGCCTCCAGGGACGCCGATGTCGATTGACGTGCTCGCCGTTTCGGCGGCGTTATTGACCGGCTTGGTGGGCGGTATGCACTGCGCGGCCATGTGCGGCGGCATCGCAACCGGGTTTTCCGTGTGGTCGCCGCGTCATGGACTGCTCGCGTCGCTGCAGTTGAATGCTGGCCGCGTGCTGGGCTATGTGCTGGCGGGCGCGCTGGTCGGCGGGATCGGCGATGGCGTGTTGCGATTGTTCGAGTGGCATGCGCTGGTGATCGCTACGCGCGTGATGATGGGCGTGGTGCTGGTACTGGCGGCGTTGCGTCTGCTGGACCAGCGAGGGCGCTTGCGGTTGCTGGGACGCCCGGGAGTGCAGCTGTGGCGATGGCTGCAGCCTTTGCAGCGGTGCCTGCTTCCCGCGAACACGGCGCAGCGTCGCATCGTTGCGGGCATGTTGTGGGGATGGATGCCGTGTGGCCTCAGCGCGACGATGCTGGCGGGAGCATGGCTGCAGGCGAATGCGTTGAATGGCGGCGTCACCATGGCTGCCTTCGGCCTGGGTACCTGGTTGGTGATGGTGCCGCTCACGTGGTCCGGTGCGCGTGTGGGTCGGTGGACGCAGCATGCGGGTGCGCGACGAGGTGTGGCAACGTTCGTGCTGCTGGCTGGCGTGATCACGATGGCGGGGCCGTGGTTGGTGCAGGTGCCGTCGCTGCATGGGCTGATGGGGTGGTTGGGGTGTGGGTCGCTTCGTTGAGTCGCGCACAGGGTGCGCTCCCACAGGTTTGTCGCACGCCCAACTGTGGGAGCGCACCCTGTGCGCGACGCCGTTCGCCTCACCGCCCAAAAAAAGGGGCCGCCTTGCGGCGGCCCCTTTTCGATCTACCCGAAGGCAACGATCAATAACGGTAATGATCCGGCTTGTACGGACCATCCACCGGCACGCCGATGTACGCAGCCTGGTCCGGGGTCAGCTTGGTGAGCTTCACGCCGATCTGCTCCAGGTGCAGGCGAGCCACTTCTTCGTCCAGCTTCTTGGGCAGGCGGTAGACCGTCTTGTCGTAGAAGTCCTTGTTCGCCCACAGGTCGAGCTGGGCTAGCGTCTGGTTGGAGAAGCTGTTGGACATCACGAAGCTCGGGTGGCCATGGGCGCAGCCCAGGTTCACTAGGCGGCCTTCGGCCAGCATGTAGATGCTGCGGCCGGTCTGCTCGAACGTGTAGCGATCCACCTGCGGCTTGATGGTTTCGCGCGACACGCCCTTGGCGGTGTTCAGGCGATCCATCTGGATCTCGTTGTCGAAGTGGCCGATGTTGCACACCAGCGCGTTGTTCTTCATCGCCGCCATGTGCTCCAGCGTGATGATGTCCTTGTTGCCGGTGGTGGTGACGTAGATGTCGCCCAGGCCCAGGGTGTCTTCAATGGTGGTGACCTGGAAGCCTTCCATCGCGGCCTGCAGGGCGTTGATCGGGTCGATCTCGGTCACGATCACGCGAGCGCCGAAGCCCTTGAGCGAATGCGCGCAACCCTTGCCCACGTCGCCATAGCCGCACACCACGGCCACCTTGCCGGCGACCATCAGGTCGGTCGCGCGCTTGATGCCGTCGGCCAGCGATTCGCGGCAGCCGTACAGGTTGTCGAACTTGCTCTTGGTCACCGAGTCGTTGACGTTGATCGCCGGCACCAGCAGCTTGCCGGCTTCGGCGAGCTGATAGAGGCGATGCACGCCGGTGGTGGTCTCTTCGGAGACGCCCTTCCATTCGGCGGCGATCTTCTTGAACCAGCCCGGACGCGCGGCGGCGGTGCGCTTGACCAGGTCCTTGATGACCTGCTCTTCGTGGTTGCCGCTGGGCGTGTTGACCCAGTCGCTGCCGTCTTCCAGTTCCACACCCTTGTGGATGAACAAGGTGGCGTCGCCACCGTCGTCCACGATCAGCTGCGGGCCAAGCTCACCCGGGTGGGTCAGCATGTCGAGCGTGCACTCCCAGTACTCTTCCAGCGTCTCGCCCTTCCAGGCGAACACCGGCAGGCCGCCGGCGGCGAGGGCGGCAGCCACGTCGTCCTGGGTCGAAAAGATGTTGCACGAGGCCCAGCGCACCGAGGCACCCAGCTCACGCAGGGTTTCGGCGAGCACGGCGGTTTCCTTCGTGCAGTGCAGGGAGCCGGACAGGCGCACGCCCTTGAGCGGCTTTTCCTTGGCGTAGCGGGCGCGGATCTGCATCAGGCCCGGCATTTCTTCTTCGGCCATGCGGATGCGGCGGCGGCCGAGATCGGCGAGCGACATATCGCGGACCTTGAAGTCCTGCGAGGCGGAATCCTTGGTAACTGCGTTCATTTGGCTTAGCTCCGGGTGTTGCGACTGAACAAGTCGCATCGTTAACCGGGCGCCGTTACAGGAAAAATCCGTCGAGCCTGGCCGGGTTCGTGGAACACGCTTGGGTGTGCACGGAGCCGCGGTCGCAGCGCCCCTCGACGGGACGCATGAGTATAGCGTCCCTCGATGATGGTTTCGTGGCCGGCGCCCCTCCGGTTCAGCCGAACCATGACTGATGGCCTGGTTCCGCTGGCCGCCCAAGGGTTAATGTCGCAGGAGTCATGACACAGGGGACTGCCTCGTATGGATAGGTCGCTGCGCCGTTTCATTCTCGCCGGCTTGCTGCTGGCCGCCTCACCGCTCGTGCTCGCCGATTCGAAGGCCCCAGCGCCCGTCACGGCGCCGGCTTCGGGCTATCTCGCACCGCCCGCACCCTTGCAGGCCCTGGTGGATGCACCGCGCCCGCCACAGCTGTCGATCAGCCCGCATCGCGATCTGCTGGCGCTCACCCAGACGCCGCCACTGCCAGGCATCGACGTAGTGGCGCAGCCGGAACTGAAACTGGCCGGCCTGCGCATCAACCCCCGCACTTATGCGCAGAGCCGCTTCGTATTCGGCAGCGACCTGTGGCTGATGGACGTGGCCACCGGCAAGGAAATCCGCCCGCAGGGTCTGCCCAAACCGCTCTCCATCGCGACGTCCGCGTGGTCGCCGGACCAGCGCTATCTGGCCTTCAACCAGGTCAATGCGCGCGAAGGCACCAATGAATTGTGGTTGGTCGATATCGGCGCGCGCTCGGCACGTCGCCTGATCTCGCTGCCGTTGAACACCGTGGCCGGCCGCGGCTATCGCTGGATGCCGGACAGCTCGCAGCTGCTGGTGCAGTTGCAGCCAGAGGGGCAGGGCGCAGCACCGGTCGGCAACAGCATACCGACTGGTCCCGATACGCAGCAGACGCAGGCAGGCAGTGGCGTGAAGGCCATCCGCACCTACGAGGACATGCTGCGCAACGAAGACGATGCGAAGCTGTTCGAGTACTACCTGCGCTCGCAGTCCGCGCTGGTGTCGCTGGACGGCAAGGTCACCAAGCTCGGCGAGCCTGCCCTGACGCTTGGACTCGCACCGTCGCCTGATGGGCACTATTTGCTGCGCGAACGCGTGGAGCGTCCGTTCTCCTACCTCGTTCCCGTAGATAGCTTCCCGCGTCGCATCGAAGTGCTCGATCGCGATGGCAAGCTGGTGAAGGAGATCGCCCATCTGCCGCTGGTGGAAGGCCTGCCCACCGGCAACGACGCCGTGCCCACCGGCGTGCGCGAGATCACCTGGCGTGCCGATGCACCGGCCACGCTGGTGTGGGCCGAAGCGCAGGACGGCGGCGATCCGGCACGCAAGTCTGATATCCGCGACATCGTACAGATGCAGTCGGCGCCGTTCGAACAGGCGCCAGTGACGCTGGCCAAGCTTGGCAGTCGCTACGCGGGTGCGTACTGGGCCAACGGCGATCTGGCGCTGATCGACGAGTTCTGGTGGAAAACGCGCCGCGTGAAGCAATGGCGAGTATCGCCCGATCACCCGGCGCAAGCGCCGGCCCTCGTACGCGAGGGCTCGTCGGAAGATCGTTATCGCGATCCCGGCACGCCCGCGACCATGCTCGACGAGCACGGTCAATCGCGCCTTATCGTCACCGCCGACGGACAAAACATCTACCGCCTCGGCGAAGGCGCCTCGCCCGAAGGCGATCGTCCCTTCATCGACCGCGTGAACCTGCAGTCGGGCAGCAGCACGCGGCTGTTCCAGTCGCAGGCGCCTTACTACGAGGACCCGCAGGTCTTGCTCGATGCGCAGGGCACGCGTGCGCTGATCTCGCGCGAGTCGCCCACTGAGCCGACCAACTACTACGTGCGTGATCTGGCCGCGAACGGCAAGTTGCACGAGCTCACCCATTTTCCCAATCCGCTGCCGCAGTTGAAGGGCGTGAAGAAGGAGCAGATCCGTTACAAGCGCAAGGATGGCGTGGAACTCACGGCCACGCTGTATCTGCCGCCCAACTACGATCCGAAGAAGGATGGCCCGCGCCCGATGCTGATGTGGGCTTATCCGGCCGAGTTCAAATCGGCGGATGCGGCCGGGCAGGTCACCGACTCGCCATACAGGTTCAACCGCATCAGCTACTGGGGCCCGCAGGCTTTCCTCACCATGGGCTATACGGTGCTGGACAACTTCTCCGTGCCTATCGTGGGCGAGGGCAGCAAAGAGCCCAACGACACCTACATCCCGCAGCTGGTCGCCAGCGCCGAAGCCGCTGTTGACGAAGTGGTGCGCCGTGGCGTGGCCGATCGCAATCGCATCGCGGTGGGCGGCCATTCGTACGGCGCGTTCATGACCGCCAACCTGCTCGCGCATACGCGCCTGTTCAAGGCAGGCATCGCGCGCAGCGGCGCGTACAACCGCACGTTGACGCCGTTCGGCTTCCAGTCGGAAGAACGCAACTACTGGCAGGCGACGGACGTCTACAACACGATGTCGCCATTCAACTATGCGGAGAACATCAAGGACGCGCTGTTGATGATCCACGGCGAACAGGACAACAACTCCGGCACCTTCCCGATCCAGAGCGAGCGCATGTATGCCGCCATCAAGGGATTGGGCGGCACCTCGCGCCTGGTCCTGCTGCCGAACGAGGCGCATGCCTATCGTGCGCGCGAATCGATCATGCAGATGCTGGCGGAGATGAACAGCTGGCTGGACCTGTACGTGAAGCAGGCCAAGCCCGCGGGCAAGGCGATGGCTGCGCCCTGAGTCGTAACGTTTGAACAGGGAGCGGGACGTTGCATTCGTCCCGCTTTCTTGATGTCGCTGAACGATTTTGTGGCAATGCACAAAAGTCCTCCGCTTGGGGTAGTCTTGGACGTCCAGACATCCGCAACGTGGCATCGATGAACCAGCACCGCAGTCCTGAGTTCGCCCCGCACGACGCGCCTCTGCGCGAAGACGTCCGCCGCCTCGGCACCCTGGTCGGCAATATGCTGGCCGAGCAGATCTCGCCGGACTTCCTCGAGGAGGTCGAGCGCATCCGTACCGCGGCCATCGAGCGCCGCGTGGAAGAAGCACCGCTGGATGTGCTGGGCAGCCTGCTTACCGGGCTGGATACCGACAAGGCCGAGTCGCTGGCGCGTGCCTTTGCCACCTATTTCCAGGCGGTGAATATCGCCGAACGCATCCATCGCATCCGCCGTCGTCGCGACTATCAGCGTGAAGGCGGAGCACCTCAGCCCGAGTCGCTGCTCGACGTACTGATGCGGCTGAAGGCGCAAGGCGTGGAAGCAGGCGAGCTGATCGAATGGCTGGAACGGTTACAGGTGGAACCAGTTTTCACCGCGCACCCGACTGAAGCCGTGCGTCGCTCTCTGCTGGAAAAAGAGCAGTCCATCGTGCGCGCCCTGGTCGACAATTTCGATCCCACGCGCACGCCGCAGGAACGCAAGGAAGACGACGACCGCATCTTCATGGCCTTGAGCGCCGGGTGGCAGACTGCCGAAGCCTCGTCGGTGAGCCCCACCGTGCAGGACGAGCATCACCACGTCGGCTTCTATCTCGCCAATCCCATCTATCGCATCGTGCCGGCCCTTTACGAATCGTTGGCCGATGCGTTGCAAACCGTCTACGGCGTGGCCGTGCCGATCCCGCGCCTGCTGAGCTTTGCCACCTGGGTGGGCGGCGACATGGACGGCAATCCGAATGTCGGCGCCGCCACCATTGCCAACAGTCTTTCCACCCAGCGCGCGCATGTGCTGGAGCATTACATCGAAGATATCGCCGGCCTCGCGCGCCTGCTGAGCCAGACGGAAGATCGCGTGCATGTGGGCAGCGATCTGGCCAACCGCCTGCTCGACTATCGCACGCGTTTTCCGGAAGCCGCGGCCATGGTGCGGCCGCGCCATGCCGACATGCCGTACCGCAGCCTGCTTACCATCATCGGTGCGCGTCTGCAGGCCACGCTCGAGGACGATCATCCCGAGGGTTACACCTGCGCCGACGAACTGCTGGACGACCTGCGCCTGATCGCGGTGAGCCTGATCGACCACCATGGCCTGCACGCGGGCGCTTATGCGGTGCGTCGACTGATCTGGCGCGTGCGCACGTTCGGCTTTCACCTCGCGCGTCTGGATGTGCGCCAGGATTCGCGCGTGCACGACGATGCGCTGGGGCAACTGTTGAAGGACGAGGACTGGTCCTCGCGTGATGCGCATGAGCGCGCCGAGCGCCTGCGCCCGTATGCAGGTGGCCAGGATTCGCTACCCAAGAGTGACGACGCCACTGTCACTGCGCTGCACGATGTGTTCGCCACATTGCGCGAGGCGCGCGGTCGCTACGGTGCGGATTCGCTGGGCTTGTACATCATCAGCATGGCGCGTTCTGCAGCGGACGTGCTGGCGGTGCTGGCACTGGCGCGCTACGGCGGTCTCAGCAAGGAGGGACGCGTACCGCTGGACGTGGCGCCGCTGTTCGAAACAGTGGACGACCTGACCAATGCGCCGGCGACCTTGCGCGCACTGCTGGACGATCCCGTCTATCGCGATCATCTCGCTTCGCGTGGCAATCGCCAGTGGGTGATGCTCGGCTATTCCGACAGCGGCAAGGATGGCGGCACGCTAGCTTCTCGCTGGGGTTTGCAGCGCGCTCAGGTGGAGTTGCTGGACGTGGCGGCTGATGCCGATATTCGCCTGTCGTTCTTCCACGGTCGTGGCGGCTCGGCGAGTCGCGGTGGCTCGCGCATCACCCCCGCCTTGATGTCATCACCGCGCGGTTCGGTGGCCGGCGTGTTGCGCGTGACCGAGCAGGGCGAAGTGATCCACCGCAAATATGGAATACGCGCACTGGCCCTGCGCAATCTCGAGCAGACCGTGGGTGCCGTATTGCGTGCATCGCTGCGCCCGCGCACGCACGAGGCGCGCGAAGACACCTGGCGCGATCGCATGAGCCTGTTGGCAGCGCGTAGCCGCGAGCATTACCGGGCGTTCGTTGATCGCGAGGGCTTCGTCGACTACTTCCGCTCGGCCACGCCGATCGATGTGATCGAGCGCATGACGCTGGGCTCGCGCCCCGCCCGTCGCCGCAGCATGCGCGGCGTGCAGGATCTTCGGGCGATCCCGTGGGTGTTCGCGTGGACGCAGTGCCGCTCGATTCTGCCGGGCTGGTACGGGCTGGGCACCGCACTGGAGTTTGGCGCCGCGCAGTACGGCGAACATGCGATGTCCGAAATGGCGCACGACTGGCCGTTCTTCGCCAATATGTTGGACGACGTGTCGATGGTGCTGGCCAAGAGCGACCTTGGCATCGCCGAGGCGTTCTCCAAACTCGCCGGCTCGCTGCACGAACCGTTCTTCGGCCTGATTCGCGAGGAATTCGAGCGCACCCGCCACTGGCTGATGCAGCTCAAGCGCAACGACAGCCTGCTGCAGAATGCGCCACGCCTGGCGACTTCGATTGATCTACGCAATCCCTACGTCGATCCGATGAGCCTGCTTCAGGTCGACCTGCTCAAGCGCTGGCGCGAAGGTGGGGAAAGCGACGAAGCGTTGCTTGCTGCGCTGGTGGCCTGCGTGAATGGTGTGTCGCAGGGGTTGCAGAATACGGGTTGAGACTGAGGCAGTCGCGCACAGGGTGCTCTCCCACAAAGGAGTGCTCGTTGTGGGAGCGCACCCTGTGCGCGACACACGCAACCTCAAGCGTCCAACTCTGCCCAGCGCGCGTAAGCCGTATCCAACTCCGCCTGCAACTTGGACAACGCCTCATTCGCCTTGGTCAGCGCGGCATTATCCTGCCGGAAAAACTCCGGATCGTTCATCGCCTCGCTGCGCGCGGCAATGTCGGCTTCCAAAGTTTCAATCTTCTTCGGCAACTGCTCCAGCTCTCGCGCATCCTTGTAGCTGAGTTTGCGCTTTGCCTCTACGACTGGCGCCGCGGCGACTGCGACGGTCTTCTCAAGCGACTTGATCGAAGGCGCCAATGCCGACGGACGCTGGCGCAGCCAGTCGGTGTAACCGCCCACGTATTCGCCGATCTTGCCGTGACCTTCGAGCACCAGCGTGCTGGATACCACGTTGTCGAGAAACTCGCGGTCATGCGACACCAGCAGCAAGGTACCCTGGTATTGCGTGAGCAGCTCTTCCAGCAGCTCCAGCGTTTCCACGTCCAGGTCGTTGGTTGGTTCGTCCATCACCAGCAGGTTGGACGGCTGCGCGAACAGCTTGGCGAGCAGCAGTCGATTGCGTTCGCCGCCTGACAGTCGCGTGATCGGCGCACGCGCACGTTCCGGCGAAAACAGGAAATCCTGCAGGTAGCCGATGATGTGCTTGCGCGAGCCATTGAGCTCGATGAATTCGCGGCCTTCGGCCACGTTGTCCAGCGCGTTGAGCTTGTCGTTGAGCTGCACGCGATGCTGGTCGAAATAGGCGATCTGGATGCCGGTGCCCAGCGTGGCGTGGCCGCGATCGGGCCTGAGTTCGCCAAGCATGATCTTCAGCAACGTGCTCTTGCCGGCGCCGTTGGGGCCGATGATGCCCACGCGGTCGCCGCGCATGATGGTGGTGCTCAGGTTTTCGATCAGCACGCGGCCGCCGTAACTCTGGTGCACGTGCTCCAGGTCGATCACCTTCTTGCCCGAGGCCTGCGCATTGGCCATGGTCATCTTGACGTTGCCGGAGAGTTCGCGACGCTGCGAACGTTCCACGCGCAACGCCTTCAAGGCGCGCACGCGGCCTTCGTTGCGCGTGCGCCGTGCCTTGATGCCCTGGCGGATCCACACTTCTTCCTGCGCGAGCTTCTTGTCGAAGTGGATGTTGGCCTGCGACTCGGCGTGCAGGCGTTCTTCGCGGCGACGCAGGTAGTTGTCGTAATCGCCGGGCCAGTCGGTGAGCTGGCCGCGATCGATCTCGACGATGCGCGTGGCCAGTGCGCGCAGAAAACTACGGTCATGCGTGATGAAGATGATGCTGCCTTCGAACTGGCGCAGGAATGCTTCGAGCCAGCCGATGGCTTCAATGTCGAGATGGTTGGTGGGCTCGTCGAGCAGCAGCACGTCGGGCTTGCGCACCAGCGCCTGCGCAAGCAGCACACGACGCTTCATGCCGCCCGAGAGCGCTGCGAAATCGGTATCGCCGGGAAGCTCAAGCCGCGTCAACACATCGGTGACGCGTCGGTCGAGATCCCAACCGTGCTGCGCTTCGATCTGCGTCTGCACATCGCCCAGCGCATCCATGTCGCCTTCGGCGAGCAGGTGATGGTAACGGGCGAGCAATCGACCCAGGTCGCCAAGGCCTTGCGCGACCACATCGAACACGCTGCCGGCCGTGTCTTGCGGCACCTCCTGCGCCATGCGCGCAACGACGACGCCGTTTTGCACACGCACTTCGCCATCGTCGGCTTTGAGTTCGCCGCTGATGAGTTTCATCAAGGTGGATTTGCCTTCGCCATTACGACCGACGATGCACACGCGCTCGTTCGTCTCGATGGAGAGGTCGACATGTTCGAGCAGGAGGGGGCCGCCGATGCTGAAGTCGACGCGCTGAAGTTGGATTAGGGACATCCGGACATTTTAGGGGATGCGTCGTGTCGATCGTTCGCTTTTGCTGCTCAATCCCGACGCGCGTCTGCCGATAGGGAACGCTAGAGGAGAAAAAGCCGTGGCCGGTGAGCGGGGCGGGCGTCTGGCGGAGTAATTGTTTTTTAACGAAAAAAGTTCGCGCCTACACGCAAATAAGCCTTTCGCCATACGCCATTTGCGGGCACACTCCCTTGACGCGTAGACATCGCTTTCACGGTGAAATTTACGTTACGACGGCGCCGATGCGCCGTCGCTGTTTTATCGTCCATGGAAACATGGACTTATGTGATGTAATTCAAGTATTGTCTTGACCCGTGGCGCTGTGTTGCGGTTCAGGGTTTGTAACGCCGGTTGAAGCGGTGGCGAGAGCGAGGAACTGGGGTGGCTATCAAGTCCAACACGCTGGCCAGGGGAGCATCCTGGCGCCAAGGTCTACTGGCCATGCTGGTAGGCGTCGCCGGCTGTTTCGCGAGCGTGGCTCATGCGGGTTATGCCGCCATCGTCATCAATGAAACCGACGGCCAGGTCATCACTGCGGTGAATGCGGACGAGCCGAACCATCCGGCCTCGCTGGCCAAGATGATGACGATGTACCTCGCCTTCCAGGCGATCCAGAACGGCACGCTCAAGATGGATCAGGAGCTTCCCGTTTCCTCGTGGGCTGCCGCCAAGGCGCCGACCAAGCTCGACCTGCGCAACGGCCAGACCATCACGGTCGAAGACTGCGTGCTCGGCATGATCACCAAGTCCGCCAACGACGCCGCCACCGTGGTCGCTGAAGGTCTGGGCGGTTCGGAAGGTCACTTCGTCGAAATGATGAACGCGCAGGCCCAGCTGCTGGGCATGAGCAACACGCGTTTCGCCAACGCCTCGGGCCTGCCCGACCCGGAAGACACCACCACGGCCCGCGACATGAGCAAGCTGGCCATGGCGCTGTACCACGACTTTCCGCAGTACGCGCATTTGTTCTCGACCAAGGACTTCATGTTCCGCGGTCACCTGGTGCGCGGCCACAACAACCTGATGGACAAGTACCCCGGCATGGACGGCCTGAAGACCGGCTTCACCAATGCCTCGGGCTTCAACCTCGCCTCCACCGCCGTCAAGGATGGTCGCCGCCTGTTCTCCGTGGTGATGGGCGGTCGCACCGCCGCCACCCGTGACCGCCTGATGGCGCGCCTGCTCGACGACGGTTTCGAGAACCAGGAAACGCCGTCCGAACTGGTGGCCCAGGCTGGCGAAGCACCGGCAGGCCTGGCCAGCGGCAAGGCCCGCCGCGGCAAGGGCAGTGTCGCCGCCAAGGGCACGGCCCTGGCCGACGCCACGCCGGCCTCGCGCCGCCACCATCGCCGCGGTTCGAAGGCGGACACCGTCGCCACCGCGGCGACCTGCTCGAAGAAGAAAAAAGGCGCCACCTGTCCCGCCACCACCGCCCGCAGCACCAAGGTCGCTGCGGCTGCTGGCCAGAAGGTCGCCTCGGCTGGTGGGTCGCCGGACAAGTAAGCGTTGGTCAAACCAGATTGCGATAACGGGCTGCCTGCGGGTGGCCCGTTTTGTTTTGGGGGGATGATGCGGTGTCGGCGATGCCGTCGCGTGGAAAAGATGTCGTCGCAACTCAAAGCCAACATGTTGGCCCCTGGGCTCAGCGCACGTTGATGGAAGACACTCTGAGCGTCGACCCCGCAAACCTGGGAAGAAAAGGACAGGACATGAAGCTCACGCTCAAAGCCTTGGTCTTGGCATCCGTTGTCGCCCTGGCGTCCTCGCTGACTGTGGCTGCGCCACTCGGATCATCGACAGACGCCTCTGCAAAACACGCCATCAATGCCCCGCTGCTTGGCAGCTGGTCATTGGACACCTCACGCATGCCGGCGCCGCCCGAACAGCGTCCGAAGAGCGTGCGGTTTACGTTTGGCGATGCAGGCAGCAACACCTGGAACATGCACGTCGATATTGTCTATCGCCCCGGCGAAGAGGTGCATTCCGCCAGCACGCCGGTACTCGATGGATCGTCCACGGTCATCACGAACAGTCCCGAGGCGGACACAGGGACGTTCAAGCAGCCGGCGCCCAATGTGCTGGTGATGGCGCTGCAGAAGGAGGGCGTGCTGGTTTCGACGCGTATTTATTCGGCACTGCCCGATGGACATACGATGGTCGAGACAGCGGTTTATCCCGGACAAAGCGGCACGCCCGTCATGAAGACGAACTACTTCACGCGCGTTCGCTAGGCCGACGATTCGAGACAGCGACACCGCATCTTCCAAAAAAACGGGCCGCTTTCGCGGCCCGTTTTCGTGTTGAAGCAAGCGGTGCTTACTTCAGCTTGGCATCGGCGCGCAGCGCTTCGGCCTTATCGGTCTTTTCCCACGAGAACGCGGTGTAGGTCTTGCCGTCCGGACCCTTCACTTCGTACGGGGTGCGGCCGAAGTGACCGTAGCTGGCGGTCTGCTGGTACATCGGGTGCACCAGGTCGAGCATCTTGATGATGCCGTACGGGCGCAGGTCGAAGTGCTTGCGGATCAGCTTCTCGATCTTCTCGTCGGCGATCTTGCCGGTGCCGAAGGTGGTGACCGAGATGGAGGTCGGCTCGGCCACGCCGATGGCGTAGCTCACCTGCACTTCGCAGCGGTCGGCGATGCCGGCAGCCACGATGTTCTTGGCGACATAACGCGCAGCGTAGGCAGCCGAACGGTCAACCTTGGACGGATCCTTGCCCGAGAACGCGCCACCACCGTGACGGGCCCAGCCGCCGTAGGTGTCGACGATGATCTTGCGACCGGTCAGGCCGCAATCGCCCACCGGGCCGCCGATCACGAACTTGCCGGTCGGGTTGATGTGGAACTTGGTGCCCTTGTGCAGCAGCTTGGCCGGCAGCACGGGCTTGAGGATGTGCTCGCGCACGGCTTCGATCAGATCCTTCTGCTTCACGCTCGGATCGTGCTGGGTCGACAGCACCACGGCGTCGATGGCGGTGGCGACACCGTCTTCGTAACGCAGGGTGACCTGGCTCTTGGCGTCCGGACGCAGCCACGGCAGCGGCGAGTTCTTCTTCTTGCGGACCTTGGCCTGCTGCTCGACCAGACGGTGCGAGTAGTAGATCGCAGCCGGCATGAAGTCCTTGGTTTCGTTGGTCGCGTAGCCGAACATCAGGCCCTGGTCGCCAGCGCCCTGTTCTTCCGGCTTCTTGCGGTCCACGCCCTGGTTGATGTCGGGCGACTGCTTGCCGATCAGGTTCAGCACGCCGCAGGTCTCGCCGTCGAAGCCGACGTCCGAAGAGTCGTAGCCGATGTCGACGATGACCTTGCGGGTCAGCGCTTCCAGGTCGATCCAGGCGCTGGTGGTGATCTCGCCGGCGACGATCGCCACGCCCGTCTTCACCATCGTTTCGCAGGCCACGCGCGCACGCGGATCCTGCGCGATGATCGCATCGAGGACGGCATCGGAGATCTGGTCGGCGACTTTGTCCGGGTGGCCTTCAGAAACCGACTCGGAGGTGAAGAGGAAGTTGCTCATCGCGGTATATATCCTTCCTTACGGATAGAGAGATGAAAGGGGGTGGCGCATGATACACGGCCTACCCCGGGATTGCAGCCTCAGCTTGCAGCCGGGACATGACGATTTCATGCCGATTCAGCCATTTGGACGGCTTTGCGGCTCATTCCGGGGCACTCCCGGGCATGCCTGGGCCGCCCTGGGGCGGCAGGGCAAGCCCTCAGAATACTCCAAGGATGTCCCAGGCGGTCCCTGGCTGGGTGCAGGCGGGGGCCTGGATGGTTGCCTCAGCGGCGGGGGCTGAATCCGTCATCGCTCCAGTCCTCGCTGCCCACGCCGTGATGGACGAAGAACAAGCCGTCCGGGTCGTAGCGGCGCTTGGCGGCGGCGAGGCGCGGGTAGTTGGCGCCCCAGAATGAGCGTTGCCAGTCGCGCTCGAAGTAGTTGCTCTCCGAGACGTAGGAGCCGGCGCCCGGCGCGACCTTGAGCAGGGCATTCATCGACAGGTCGATCCGGGCCGCCTCGCGCCGGGCCTTGTCGAGGTCGGGCGTGGCGCCCGGCATGCCGGGGAAGGCCGGCTCGCTCTCGCTGCCGGTGATGGCGAGCGCAAAGGCGTCCATCGCGCCCGGGTTCATGGCGGTGTCGCGCGAACGTGCGATGGCATCCGTGGGGCCGCCGGCCAGGCCCTTGTTGAAGTGCAGCGAATAGCCCCAGTGGCGCGTTGCCTCGAACATGGCGTCGGCGAGCGCATCGAGTTGACGCTCCTCCAGCAGCGACTGCGGCAGCCACCCCGAGCGATAGCCGTGGATGAACTGGCCGACCTGTCCTTCGTCGCCGGCCCATAGCACGTGATCGCGCGGTGCGTCGGGGCGGCTGTCGGACACGATCAATTGCGGCGCGTGCTGGCGGAAGAATTCCGCGTCCCAGAAATGCCGCGCGGGCAGGGCGATGACGTGGGCTTCCTCCTTGAAGCGATACGCCGGGCGCGCCCTGATCCATGCAAAGAACGGCGCCCACACCTGTTCGGCCTCCTGCTGACTCAGGCCCTGGAACACCATCGAAAGGTGCAGCATGTTGCCGCCGTGGAACTTCAGCTGCTCGCCCCAGTGCGGATTGAACAAGGCATCACGGTAGAAGCGCATGGTTTGCCCGATCAACGCGCGGAACGCCTGGTCGGAATCGGCTTCGATGGCGCCGAAGACCGCGCCAAAGGTGTCCGGCAGCTCGTGCGTGAGCAGGGTCAGCCTGGTCACCACGCCAATGCTGCCGCCGCCACCGCCCTTGATGGCCCAGAACAGTTCCGGCTCGCGGCAGGCGTTGACCACGTGGACCTTGCCGTCCGCCGTGACCACTTCGGCCTCCAACAAATTTCCGCTGGCCGTGCCAAAGCGCTTGGAGAAACTGCCGAAGCCACCGCTCTGCACCAGGCCTGCCACGCCTACCGTCATGCAGCCGCCGCCTTGCACATAGCGCCCGCCCTGGGTGGTGACCGCCGTGTATGCATCGACCCACATGGCGCCCGCTTCGACTGTCACCGCGGAACGTGGCGCCTGCGTATCGGCACAGCCCTGGGGCACGAACGCGTCATGCAGGGCGATTTGGTTCATGTGGCGCGTCCAGATCAGCAGGGAGTCGGGCGCGTCCGAGGTGCCCTGGTAGCTGTGGCCGCCGCCCTTCACCACCAGTCGCAGGTGATGTTCGCGGGCGAAGTTCACCGCCGCCACGACATCGCTGGTCTGCTCGGCGGCCACGGCGTAAACGCTGGGACGCGAGGTCCAGGCGTCCACCCAGCCGCTGGTCTGGGTCAGCGAGGGCGTGTCGCCGAGGAAATACGGATTCCTGACCTGCTTCAGCGCCTCCTGGCAGGCGGCATTGCCGCCGTCGCAGTGCTCGAACGGCGACTGCAGCCGTTGCAGGCGACCGCCGACGGCGCGCCTGAGCTGCTCCCATTGAGCCTCGCTGGGCCAGCCCGGATCGCCGGGACGTACCCGCGCGCGCAGATGGGTGATGCCCTTGAGCGCCTCGCGCGCCGTGGCGACCGAGGGCGACAGCGCCCAGGGCAGCAAGGGCAGGGCGAGCGCAGCCTTCAGCAGATCGCGGCGATGCATGGTGGACTCCGGCGGCATGAGATGTCGTCACTGTGCCCCGGCGAGCATGCAGGACAAGCGTGGAGTGACCAATAGCGCCCTTGCTGGGACAAGTGGCGGGCTGGCGGTGACCGGAGGTGCCCATGGGTCGCCCCGTTCATCTGAGCAAGTTGGACATACCTGTCGAGACATCCATAATCGAACGCTCCCCACCTGATGTAGGAGCGAGCGAATGAAGCGATTGAGCTGGCTGGCGTTCGGCCTGATTTCTCTGCTGGCTTCGGCCATCACGCACGCGGACAGCGCGCCGCCCTCGCACTGGCAGCCGGATATCGCTGCCTTCGTTGCCGCTGATCACGAGCATCCGCCTGCCCAGCATGGCGTGCTGTTCATCGGCAGCTCCTCCATCCAGTTCTGGAAGTCGCTGGGGCAGGATTTTCCCGGCATTCCGGTGATCAACCGCGGCTTTGGCGGTTCGGCGCTGCCCGATTCGACTTATTACGCCGACCGCATCGTGTGGCCCTATAAGCCCAACTTGATCGTGATGTACGCCGGCGACAACGACATCAACGATGGCGCGACGCCCGACCAGGTGCTCGCCTCGTTCCAGCAGTTCGTCGCGCGTGCGCGCGAAGGCGTGCCCGGCGTGCCGATCGTCTATATCTCGATCAAGCCCAGCATCGCGCGCCTCGCGCTTTGGCCGAGCATGAAGGCGGCCAATAACGAAATCCGCGATTGGGCGGCCACCCAGAAGAACGTGCGCTTCGTGGACATCGCCCCGGTGATGCTGGACGCGCAAGGCAAGCCGCGCGCCGAGCTGTTCCGCCCGGATGGCCTGCATATGCTGCCGGCCGGTTATGCCTTGTGGATTGCCACGCTGAAGCCGGTGTTGGCGGCGTATGGCTTCGTGGTGAAACCTGGCGCCTGATTTCCCTCGCTGTGCGCTGCCTGCGCACAGCTTCCTGCGTCCCTGTCGCATGAACCTGCTTTGGTGTTCGGCTAGCCTGCGCCAGCAACCAACAGGGGAGGCGTCATGATTGGACGGTGGTGGTTTTTGGCAGCGGGATTGCTGTGCGGCACGGTGTGCGCGCAGTCGGTGCAGGCGCCGGCATTGAAGGCGGGCGACAGCTGGGTTTACGTCGATACGGTGGAGTCGGGCCCGCAAGGGTGGTCGCGCAAGAATGAAACCGTCACCGTCGAGCGAATCGAAGGCGACAGCGTGCTGGTCGCCAACAAGCAGGACGGCTCCAGCCAGCCAGCCGTCGAGCATCTGGTTGGCCTCGACTGGAGCCGTTCGCGCGATGTGAATGGCAAGCAGCAAGTGGTGAACCGGCCATTGGCGTTCCCGCTCACGCAAGGCAAGAAGTGGCGCGTGGAGTACACCGAAGCCAATCCGAACCGCCAGCACACCAGCGAAACCTTCGGGAGCGAATACACCGTCGTCGGCTGGGAAGACGTGCAGGTACCGGCCGGCGCGTTCAAGGCACTGAAGATCGAGGCGCAGGGTCAGTGGAGCGCCGTCGTGGCGCCTTCCGTATCCAGCGATGCGCGCGGTCATGTGGATGCGGACGGCGCGGTGAGCGTTTCGCAGAGCCAGGTCACCCATCCGCACACGGCGAGCGGTCGCCTGTACAAGGCGTTCTGGTATGTGCCCGAGCAGAAGCGCTTCGTGAAGTCCGTCGAGGAGTACTACGACAGCAAGGGTGTGCGCTCGTCGCGTTACACCGAGGAGCTGCAGTCGTCGAAGCTCGCCGGGTGATGCGTTCCTCTCAGTAGACCAGCGCCCGCGCCTGCACGAAGGCGAAGAAAAACACCGCGTTCGGATCGTTGCGCACGGCCTGCAATTCGCCGCGCATGCCTTCGACCGTGGCGGTGTCGATCTTGTCGGCAGCCACCAGCTGGTCGGCTGCCGACAACAGCACTTCTTGCCAGAATTCGATCATCTGTTTGCGTTTGCCGGGCTGGCGGTTGTCGAGGTGGAAGCTCTTCACCTCGGTCTGCACGTCGCGATAGCCGCCCGCCAGCAGCAGATTGCCGAGCTTCGCGCCAATGAACGGATCGCCGCCGTTGTCGTACTGGTAGTCGTTGAAGGCCATCCAGTAACGCAGCAGGTGCGGCGAGTACGGATCGAGGAAGAACGACGAGTTGAGCACCTCGGTCACGTAGACCACCGCGCCCGGGCTCAGCACGCGGCGGACTTCGCTGAGCACGCGCGCAGGGCTGGGCATGTGTTCCAGTACCCAGCACAGATAGGCAGCGTCGAAGCTGCGATCCGGGAACGGCAGGTCGGTGGCATCGGCCTGCTGCAGCGTATAGCGCGACGTGCACCATGCCGACTGCGCAAGATTGCGCTCGGCCGCTGCCAACTGCGCCTCGGAGCGATCCACGCCGGTCAGTTCCAGGTGCGGAAAGCGCCGCAGCAGGATTTCCGTCTGCGCGCCCACGCCGCAGCCCACTTCCAGCAGCTGTTTGGCTTCGCTGAAATCGATGCGGCTGAACAGGATATTTTCGAACATGCGCGCCTGGCGCGTCAGCCGCGACTGCTCCTCGGACGAAAAGCCGTGGATATAGGGGAACTCACCGGTGACGATGCTGTTCAAGGCCTATCCCCTCGCTGAGGAGTGCAGGCCGATTACTCTACGCCGGCGCCTGTCGAGAGAAGGTGTCGCGCCGCGGTCAGTGCGACGCGCCCGGCGGCTTCGCCTGAGGATGGGACTGGATGAACGTCAGCGTGTCGACCAGCGTTGGCGCACCATCACGCAGCGGTCGCGACAGTGCAAACAGCAGCGCTTCGTGGCCTACGCCGGGGTAGGTTCGCAACGTGCTGTCGCCGTGCGTGGCCTGGCTGGCGCGGTACAGCGAGATGGCGTTTGACGGTTCCACTTCGTCGTCGTCGGTGCCTTGCAGCAACAGCATGGGTGGCTCCTCGCCGCGCACGTACGACACCGGTTGCCCCCGGCGCTGCTGTTCCGGCGTGCCGCCGAACACACCGAGCATGATGGCGTCGTCCTGCGGCACGGGTACGAAATCGTAGCAACCGGCCAGACCGATGAATCCCGCAAGATCGGCAGGCTTCATGTCGTGCGCCGCCAGCCAGTGCGGATCCGTGGCCAGCAGTGCGGCAATCTGGCCACCGGCGGAGTGGCCCATCACGAAGACATCGTCCGGCGAACCGCCGATCTCCGTTGCGTGCGCGTGCGCCCAGGCGACGGCGCTTGCGGCATCCTGCATGAAGCCCTCGAGAGTCACCTGTGGATATTTGCGGTAGTCGGGAATCACCGTGATCACGCCATGCGCCGCCAGCGCCGTGCCCACGAAGCGGTACCAGGCACGCTCGCCGCGTACCCATGTGCCGCCATAGAAAAACACCACGACAGGCGCATGGCTGGCTTGCGCCGGTGCATACACGTCCAAGGCCAAGCCATGCTCGCTGTCGAAGACGATGTCGCTACGCGGCGTGATGGCGCGATGCTGGTCGGTGGCGTTGAGGCCGGCGAACAGGGTCGCCTCGCAGCCACTCAAGAGCACGACGACGACAAGCAGGAGACACTGGCGCAACAGCCAGGTGGACGAGGACCTGTTGGACAGCGGGAGTGTCATGGAGGGCGATGGTGGTGGGACTTGTCCATCATGCCTTGAAGCATCACGCAAAGGCTTGCGGCGAACTCAGGCCGCCAGGCGCGTGCCTTCCTGCAAACCGTCGAAATATTCGCGCGTGAGGCGCAACTGATCCAGCGCGTTTTCTGCCTGGTTCACCACATGGCGAAACGCGGCGTTTTCCGCACGATCCTTCGCGTACCAGCCCAGGTGCTTGCGCGCGATGCGCACGCCCTGCATTTCGCCGTAGAACGCGTAGAGGTGTTCCAGGTGATGGACGAGGATGTCGCACACCTCGGCGGGCGTGGGCTCCGCCAGGGTTTCACCGGTGCTGAGGTAGTGGCTGATCTCGCGGAAGATCCACGGCCGGCCCTGTGCGCCGCGCCCCACCATCACGGCGTCGGCGCCGGTGACATCGAGCACATGCCTGGCCTGTTGCGGCGTTACCACATCGCCATTGGCGAACACCGGAATGCGCACACTCGCCTTGACGGCGGCGATGGTCTCGTACTCGGCGTCGCCTTCGTACTTGTCGGCACGCGTGCGGCCATGCACGGCGAGCGCGGCGATGCCGGCGTCCTCGGCGATCTTCGCAATCGTCAGCGCGTTCTTGTTCTGGCGATCCCAACCGGTGCGGATTTTCAACGTCACCGGTACGTCCACGGCGTCGACCACGGCCTTCACGATGCGCGCCACCAGCGGCTCGTCCTGCAGCAGCGCCGAGCCCGACCACACGTTGCAGACCTTCTTGGCCGGGCAGCCCATGTTGATGTCGATGATCTGGGCGCCGTTGTCGGCGTTATAGCGCGCCGCTTCGGCCAGCATCGCCGGATCGTAGCCGGCGATCTGCACGCTCACCGGTTCGGGTTCGCCCTCGTGGTCCATGCGCTGCAGCGACTTGCGCGTACGCCACAGGCGGGGATCGGCGTTGGTCATCTCCGACACGGCCAGACCCGCGCCCAGCCGTTTGCACAGCAGGCGGAAAGGCTTGTCGGTGACGCCGGCCATGGGAGCAAGCACCACGGGCGGGTCGATGCGGTAGGGGCCGATCTGCATCCGCCTATTGTACCCGGCCAGAAAATCCCGCGCTTTTGTGGGAGCGCACCCTGTGCGCGACGGGCGTCCGAGTGCCATCGCAACAACCGGTTATCGCGGGGTGCCCGGGCGCCTGTCGCGCACAGGGTGCGCTCCCACAGGTGGAAGGGGTATGGCTCAGTGCGCCAGCTTGGCCGCCAACGCTTCCGCCGCGGCACGATCATGCTTGTGCTTGAACAGCACCATGAACAACACCGCCACGATCAACGAATAGCTGGCGAAGGTGATCCAGATGCCGTGCCAGTCCTTGCTCTGGTCCGGATAGGTGAAGAACGCCTCGATCACCAGGCCGCTGATCGAGCTGCCCAGCACCGCGCCGACGCCATTGGTCATCAGCATGAACAGGCCCTGCGCGCTGGCGCGGATGGACGGGTCGCTCTGGCCTTCCACGAACAACTGGCCGGATATGTTGAAGAAGTCGAACGCCATGCCGTACACGATGCACGACATCACGATCATCCACAGGCCCGAGCCCGGATTGCCATAAGCGAACAGGCCAAAGCGCAGCGTCCACGCCAGCATGCTGATCAGCATCACCGTCTTGATGCCGAAGCGGCGCAGGAAGAAGGGAATGGCCAGGATGAACAGCGTTTCGGAAATCTGCGAGATGGACATGATGATGGCGGGGTAACGCACCGCCACCAGATCCTTGTACGCATCCATCTTGGCGAAGTCGTGCAGGAAGGTATCGCCATAGGCATTGGTCAGCTGCAGGGCCGCGCCCAGCAGCATGGAGAAGGTGAAGAACACCGCCATGCGCGCGTCGCGAAACAGCTTGAACGAGGTGAGGCCGAACGTGTCCAGCCACGACTGGTTGTCCCTGCGCTGGAAGCGCGGCGGGCAGGGCGGCAGCGTGAAAGCGTAAAGGCCCAGCAGCAGCGACGCGCCCGAGGCCACGTAGAACTGGCCCGAGGAGGTTTCCAGGTGCAGCAGGCTCACCGTCCACAGCGCGGCAATGAAACCCACCGTGCCCCACACGCGGATCGGCGGGAAATCGCGCACGATGTCCTTGCCGTCGCTCTTGAGCGCGTTGAATGCCACCGCCACGGAGAGCGCGATGGTCGGCATGTAGAACATCATGTTGATCAGCATCACCCAGAACATCAGGCCGGGCGACTGCACCATCGGCACGCAGAACAGCACGCCGGCGCCGCAGATGTGGAAGATGCCGTAGAGCTTGTCCGCATTGATGTACTTGTCAGCGATCACGCCCGCGATGGACGGCATGAACAGCGAGGCGATGCCCATGGTCGAGAAGATCGCGCCGAACTGCGCGCCCGACCACTGCTTGGTCTGGAACCAGTACGCGCCAATGGTAAGCAGCCACGATCCCCACACAAAAAATTGCAGGAAGTTCATGGCGATCAGGCGCAGTCGCAGATTCATCAGCGTATGTCTGTGTGGGTAGTGGTGACGGGTGAGGGGCGGCGCGCCCATCCCTCCAGGGCTGGCGCGAGCCGGACCTGTGTGGACGAGCCGCTGATCCCCTGCAGAGGGCTTGGGACGTCCCAAGGCCGTGCCAAAACGGGCAGACTAGAGGACCACCGCGGTGGCGACAAGCTGCGCCGCCACGAAGAAACCGGCCCCATTCCCCAAGGAGACGCCCGTGAGCCTGTTCCTGACCATTGCCCTGGTACATCTGGTGGCTTTGCTGAGCCCTGGTCCGGACTTTTTCTTTGTGTCGCAGACCGCGGTGAGCCGCACGCGGCGCCAGGCGATGTTCGGCGTGCTGGGCATCACCCTGGGCGTGGTCGTTTGGTCCGCCCTGGCCCTGGCGGGCCTGCAATTGCTGCTGCAGCGGCTGGCCTGGCTGGAGCGGCTGATCTCCATTGCCGGCGGCCTCTACCTGGCCTGGATGGGCATCAAGATGCTGCGCGGCGCGATCAAGGCGCCGGTAGCCGCGAGCGAGCCGCACGCCGTACTGCAGCAGAGTGACTGGACCACTTTGCGCGCGGGACTGCTCACCAACCTCTCCAATCCCAAGGTGGTGATCTATTTCGGCAGCGTGTTCTCCGCGTTTCTCGGCGACCGCGTCGACGCTGCCACGCGCTGGGGTTTGTGGACCCTGGTCGTCGTCGAGACGTTCGTGTGGTTCACCCTGGTGGCAGGCGTGTTCGCCTTGCCGGCCATGCGTCGCGGCTACCTCAGGCTGTCGCGCTGGATCGATGGGTTTGCGGGCGCAGTGTTCGTGGCGTTCGGTTTGCACCTGATCTTTGCGCGCAAAGCGTGACCGAAAACCTGCGCCTCACCTTGTGGGAGCGCACCCTGTGCGCGACCGTCCCCTGTCAGGCTGCCGCTCCGTTGGTTTGTCGCGCACAGGGTGCGCTCCCACAGGGGTGAGACTTCGCCGGAACACATGGCCTGACCCTTGTAGGAGCGCAGCTTGTGCGCGACCGCAGCGTCACCCGTTTCCGCTCAGTGAAGGTTTGTCGCGCACAAGTGCGCTCCTGCAGAGGTGATACCTCGTCGACGCAAGTCAGGGCAGCAATTTGCCCGGATTGAGGATGCCCTCGGGATCGAAGGCAGCCTTCACGTTGCGCATAAGCTGCAATGTCGACGGCTCCAGCGCGAGCGGCATGAATTGCTTCTTCACCAGGCCGATCCCGTGCTCGCCTGACAGCGTGCCTTCCAGCGAAATCACCAACGCGAACACCTCGGCAAGACAGGCATGCGCACGTTCGCGCTCCGCCTCGTCCCGTGGCAACAAATTCACGTGCAGATTGCCGTTGCCCGCATGGCCGAAGCTCACGATCAGCACGTCGTGTTTCTTCGCCAGTTGTTTGATGCCATCGACCAGCTCAGGCAGATGGCTCACGGGAACCACTACATCCTCGTTGATCTTGTTGGGCGAAATGGTGCGTTGAGCGGGGGAGAGCGCCTTGCGGGCCGACCACAGCGCCTGCGTTTCCTCGGCGGTTTCGGCCACGCGCAGATCTTCCAGCCCATCGCCGCGGGCGGCGCGGGAGACTGCGTCCACGGCGCTCGGCAAGGTCTCCGGTTCGCCGTCCACTTCAATCATCAGCATCGCGGCGGCCAGCGGCACGGTGTCGCCGCCGTAGGCGCGAGCGAGTTTCAACGCCACGTCGTCGATGAATTCCAGCGCGCAGGGCGTGACCGGTTGGGCCATGATCCGTGCCACCGCGCGAGCGGCTGCCGAGACATCGCGATAGGTGGCGCGAATGGTGCGCAGCGCCGAGGGCTTGGGCGTGAGCTTGAGCGTGGCTTGGGTGATCAGCGCCAGCGTGCCCTCGGAGCCGATCAGCAGGCGCGTCAGGTCGTAACCCGTCGCACCCTTGCTCGTATAGGTGCCGCAGCGGAAACCTTCACCGGTGCCGGCCACCGCGCGCAAGCCAAGCGTGTTTTCGCGCGGGCTGCCGTATTTCACCGTGCGCGGGCCGGCGGAGTTGCAGGCGAGGTTGCCGCCAATGCTGCACCAGGGCGACGACGAAGGGTCGGGCGGCCAGAAGAACCCGTGCGGCTTCAAGGCCTGTTGCAGGTCACCATTGAGCACGCCCGGCTCGACCACGGCGAGTCGATTGTCCGGGTCGATGCGCAGGATGCGATTCATCCGCTCAAAGCTCACCACCACGCCGCCCTCGATGGGAACCGTCGCACCGGTGGTATTGGTGCCGCGACCTCGCCCGATCACCGGCACGCGATGTTCGCGGCACGCGCGTATCAGTGCCTCGGTCTGTTCGTGGGTGGTGGGAAACACCACGGCATCGGGCAGTGCGTTGCGCCGCGAATTGTCATAGGCGTAGGCAAGTCGTTCGGCCATACCGGTGGCCATGGACTCGCCTGGAAAATGCGCGCGTAGCGTATCGAGCAGGGCATCGGGAAGCTTCATGCCGGGAGTATCCCACTCTCCGCTGCCGGTTGCGCCTGATGCGTCGGTCAATGCGCGGGTTCGGCAAGCTTCGCCGTTGGCTGCGCGGTGGCGGTCGGAAGCAGCGCCTCGATCCGGTCGCGCACATAGGGGTAGAACGGGTTGGAGCTGATGCGCAGCGCTGCATCGAAATTGAGGATCAGCGTGCCTCGTTCGCCACGAGGCGCCTGGGTGCCTAGTCGAATGCCGAAGTTTTCGGACAGGTCGGGCGCGGTTCCGTACAGCGGATCGCTGGGCGGAAAGGGCAGCGCGATATGCGACAGCGAAAAGATCGTGTCCGGGTACGGGATGGACAGCGGCGCCGTGCTGGCCGCGCTCTGGCCGGGCTCCGTCGTGCGTGTCACGGTATGGTCGTCATTCACTGCCGCGTTGGCGATGACCGTACTGCGATAGGCCTGTGGCCCCGATGGAAGCATGCGATTGATCGCAGTGAGCGCGCTCGGTTTGAGCAATGTGTCGAAGCGTTGATTGCGGTTCACGTCGAACAACACGACTTCGCTGCCGTTGGCGGGCACATGCGCGTAGAGCGTATGCATCACGGCCGAAGCACTCACCGTATCGTCCACCACCGATTGGAAACTGAGTATAGGCGGCAAGCGGCCAAGCTGGCGATCGCGTGCCATGCGCAGCATCTGGCTACGGATGGCGTCAGTCAGCAGATAGGACTGACGCGCCGCGTTCACCGGGAACGAGTTGTACTTGAACGGGTTGTACTCGGGCAGCAGATCCAGCCACGCGGCCTTGGCAAAACGCGGCAACAGCGCCGGCAAGCCTGCCAGCCCGGCGAACCGCGCAAAGCTGGTGACCCCGATCATCGGCGAGAGCAGCACGAGCCGCGTCGGCATGGGCAGCTCGGTGTGTTCGCACGCATCCAGCGTGTACTTCACCGCGAGCGCGCCCCCGTTGGAATAACCCACGATATGGATGGGCAGGTTAGGTCCCACGCGGCGCCGCGCTTCGCGCATGGCCAGGCGTGTCGCCGCCAGCCACTGGGGCCAGTCCGCCGTGGTCAGTGCTGCCGGCACCGTGCCATGGCCTGGCACGCGCAAGCCGATCGCCACGAAGCCATGGGCGCGGTATAGCTGCGCGACATCGCGCAGGCTATAGGGTGAATCGCTCAGGCCATGGATAAGCACCACCGCGCCTACCGGCGTGCCGGTGGGCTCCAGCACGTACGAGCGATTCCAGTCGTGCGCGAAATGCCCCGGATACATCGGGGCGCCGTCAAAGTATCGATTCACCACGACACGCTGCGCAGGGTCCAGCTTGTCGGTGACTTCCGCCTTCACTTGGGCGAATGCTTTTTGCTCGGCGGCCAGATAGCCGGCCCAGTCGGTGGCATCGATCTGCGAGGGTGAAAGTTCATCGGGAACGAAGGTCTGCCAGGGCGCGAGCGGGTCGCCTTGCTGTGAATCCCACGCACGGATGGCCAACAGGGAAACGAGGAAGACCAGGATGATGATGGCCGTCCATTTGCCGATACCGATCAGCATGCGAACCATGATGCCCCCGCGCCCTGGCGTCACCGGATGGCGACCGTTGCCAGCAGTGTGCGCCGCCAGATATGTGCAAACCGTCGACGACGGTGCAGCAACCTAGCCGGCCTCGAAGGCGCCGCGCCACCAGCGCATGTCGACACGATCGACCGGCCCGTCATAACCCACCACATCGAACCGGCATGCCCGATGGGCGTGTTGTGGATGATCGGCCAGCCACAGCTCGGCAGTGCGGATGAGTTTGCCCTGCTTGCTGGCGTTGACCGAGGCCGCCGCGCTGCCGCAGCCGCTGGTGAGGCGATGGCGCACCTCCACGAACACCACGGTGCCGCCATCGAGCATCACCAGGTCCAGCTCGCCGTAGCGCGTGGTGTAGTTGCGCGCCAGCAGCTTGAGGCCGGCGCGCTGCAGTTCGGCGCAGGCGCGTTGTTCGAAAGCGGCGCCGGCAGCGCGCATCAAGGCGTGCGCGTTTTAACGGGTGGTGGACTGCTCGGGCTGGAGCGCCTGCGGCGTGGTGGCGTCGGTCGGCGGCGCCATGGCCGGTGCGCTATCCATCTGCAGGCTGCCATTGAGCGGGCGGGCGAGGCCATCCTGGAACTTGGCCCATACCAGCACGCGACGGACGCGGCCGAACTGGTCGGAGGTCAGCTGCCCGCTGGCGCCCGGCAGATAGCTGCCAGGATGGGCGCGCAGCCAGTCGACATAGGGTGCGAGGTTCCAGGCGTCCATGCCGAAGGCAAACAGGCGCGCGGAGGTGCCCCGTGCCGCGGGCAGCTGCCCAGCGATATCGCCGTGATTGGGCAGGCCCGGTTGCACGTCGAACAGCCATGGCGAGTCGCAGAATTCGACGCCTTCGAGATCGCGGTTGGCGCTTGCATCATCGACGCCGGCATAGATGTGCGAGGTGCCGTACGCCTGCAGATTGATCTTGGCCAGCTTGAGCTGCGGCAGCAACAGTCGCGCCTGCTGCGGACGCATGCTGATGAAGATGCCAGTGTCCTTGTTGGCGCTGGCGTCGCCGCTGTCGGTCGGCATGCCCAGGCCCGAAATGGTCGAGGCGAAGTTGACGCCGCTGCCGGGCAGGTTGCCTACGCCGGCGACCTTGCCTCCGCGCGCTTCGAGTTCCGCCTTGAACGACTTGGACGCGCGTTGCGCGAAGTCGTCGTTGCTGACGATGACGAAGGCATTGACGATGCCGTTGTCGGCCATGTGGTCAGCCGCCTGGGCGCCTTCGGTTTCCGGCAGCAGGCCGAATTCGCTCACGCCGCTGGCGGGCAGGCTCTTGTCGTCAGGATGGTTGAGTGCGAGCAGCGGCACCGGCAGTTGGGGCAGGCCGAACAGCGCCGACACCTCGCCGCGCGTCAGCGGCCCGATGATCAGTTGCGCGCCATCGGCGACGGCTTGCTGGTACGCCTTGATGGCGCCTGCCGACGTGCCTGCGCTGTCGTAGACCTTCACCGGTGGGCGCGGCATGTGGTTGTGCGCGGAATCGGCATAGGCGGCGAAGAAACCTTCGCGGATGGCGGTGCCTGCGGCAGCGAGATTGCCGCTGGTCGGCAACAGCAAAGCGACATGCGCAGGCATCTTGAAGCCTTCGCGCACGTTGGCGCCTTCGCCCGGCATCAGCGTGCCCACTTCCTGTTCCAGCGCGGGCGCGGGATGCGCCACGGCGACGCCAAGCTGGGTCAGCGCTTCGTTGACCCACGGCAGCATGCGGTCGCTGGGCTGCATCGCCGCAGCGCGCTGCTTCAAGGGATCGACACCCAGCTGGGTGAGCAGGGCGACGACCTGCTTGCGGTTCTGCGCCTGGTCGAGGCCGCTCAATTGGCCGTCCATTTCCACGCGCGTGCGGGCCGCGCCCCAGAGATCGCCGGTCTGCTGCATGGCTTGCGAGCGCAGCTCAAGCAGACGCAGCTGCAGTGCCGGTGGCACGCTGATATTGGGTTGGGTGGTCAATTGCAGTGCGCGCGGCGCGTTGTGCTGCTTCAGCGCCATTTCGGCCTGCAGCAGATCCAGTCGCGAAGGCTCGTCGCCGCTCAGTCGCTGGCGACGGATGCCATCGAGCAGCGGCGCGGCGCGATCGAGCTGGCCTTCCTGTCGATAGGCTTCGGCGGCGAGCAGTTGATAGTGGTCGCGGTTGCCGCCGGTCTGGGCAAGCGCCAGATAGGCCTGGGCGGCCTCGTCGAACTTGCCCTGTTGCACCAGCGCGTCGGCTTGCTGGCTGGCGGCGATTTCGGCCGGCGATCGTTGCGCGGCCGGCGGCACGCAGCCGCTCAGTGCCAGTGAAATCAGCAGGGCAACGCCTGCGGCGCGGGTCAAGCGCATGGCCAAATCCCTTCGAGCTTTTTGACGACATGGTCGGCGGATGGGCGATGATAGCCCATTGGGTTGCCGCCCCGATGCATAGGAAACAGCAAGATGTCACAGATTCAGCCAGGTCTGCTATGGGTGGTCGCCACGCCGATTGGTCATCGCGATGACTTTTCCGCGCGTGCCATCGAGACGCTGCAATCGGTGGCGGTGATTGCGGCCGAGGACACCCGGCACAGCCGGCCCTTGCTGATGCACTACAACATCGGCACGCCATTGGTGGCGCTGCACGAGCACAACGAGCGCGACGTGGTCGAGGCCATCGTGCGCCGGCTGCAGGGTGGCGAATCGGTGGCGCTCATCTCCGATGCGGGCACGCCGCTGATCAGCGATCCGGGCTTTCGCCTGGTGCGCGCGGCGCGCGCGGCCGGCATTCGTTGCGTGCCGGTGCCGGGTGCATGTGCGGCGATTGCCGGGCTTTCCGTGGCAGGGCTGCCCAGCGATCGTTTCGTGTTCGAGGGCTTTCTTCCACCCAAGGCCGCCGCGCGTCGCACGCGTTTGCAGGAACTTGCGGGCGACAGTCGCACGCTCATCTTCTATGAGTCGTCGCACCGCGTGGCCGAGAGTCTTGCCGACATGCGCGACATCTTTGGTGAGACGAGGGAAGGCGTGCTCGCGCGCGAACTGACCAAGTTGTTCGAGACCGTGATCGGCGAACCGCTGGGCGAACTGGCTGCGCGCGTGGCCAGCGATCCGAACCAGCAGCGCGGCGAGATCGTCATTCTGGTGGCGGGTCGCGGCGAAGAGACCGATGCACGCGAAGCGGAAGGCCGCCGTGTGTTTGCCCTCCTGCGCGAAGAGCTGCCCCCGGCAAAAGCCGCCAAGCTCGCGGCCGCGATTACCGGCGCGCCGCGCAAACTCCTCTACGAAGGCTAAAACCGCTGTTTGTGTAGGAGCGCACTTGTGCGCGACCGCGGCACATCAGCGCTCCGCGGTCGCGCACAAGTGCGCTCCTACAGATCTTTTTCAGCGCCTCGCGGGTTGGCGAGACATAAATCCACTAGAATCCGCAGCGGAGTCGGCCGGACAGTCGCGTCGCGCGCAAGCGCATCGAGGAAAGTCCGGGCTCCACAGGGCAGAGTGCCAGGTAACTCCTGGGCAGCGTGAGCTGACGGCCAGTGCAACAGAGAGCAGACCGCCGAACGGCATCTTCGGGTGCGCGTGGTAAGGGTGAAAGGGTGCGGTAAGAGCGCACCGCACGCGGGGCTAACGTCGCGTGGCACGGTAAACCCCACTCGGAGCAAGACCAAATAGGGGAACGATAACGCGGCCCGCGTTGTTCCCGGGTAGGTTGCTGGAGCCTGGCGGTGACGCCAGGCCGAGAGGAATGACTGTCGCGCCGCAAGGCGTACAGAACCCGGCTTACAGGCCGACTCCACCTCCTTCACGACCGGTCGTCACCTCTCTCGCCGTCATCGGCGGGGTGGTGGCGGCCGTGCGGCGGGCCATGAACGGCGATTCATATCCGATCGCCTGAAAAGCCTCGCCGGGCGTGACGGATGGCATGGTTGAAAAGTAAAAAAACCTAACCTTTCAAACACCTTCGAGTGTTTCCTCAGAAAGGGCTGGAATTACTGCCAGATCATTGCCTTTCTCATTGATTCACAAGAAAAATTTCCTTGACAGTCTCAGGGGGCGAGACTATCGTGGGTTCCTGTGTGAAATCGTGGGAATTCGTGGAGTCTATTGGCCGTGTTCCAGGGCGAAACCGCCATCACTGTTGACGACAAAGGCCGGCTGGCCATACCGACCGCGTATCGCGAGTTGGTGGCCGACGCCTGCGCCAATCGTCTGGTGATCACCTACAACCCCTTCGAGTCGGGCTGCCTGTGGCTGTTCCCGTACGCGGAGTGGGAAAAGGTGCGCGACCAGGTCAACGCGCTTCCCAAGGTCAAGGCGGCTCATCGCGACATGCAGATGAAGCTGGTCGGTGCCGCGGCGGTCGTCGAGCCCGATTCGGCTGTACGCATCCTGCTGCCGGCGAGCCAGCGGGCGACTACGGGCATCGAGAAGAAAGCGGTTCTGCTGGGCATGGGCAACAAGTTCGAGCTTTGGAGCGAGCAGGCTCACCTGGCCAAGATCCGCCAGACCATCGGCGAAGACGAGATCACCAACGAGATGGCGGAGCTGCAGCTGTAACCGGCAACGGTGGCAGCGCGGCAGATGGAACGGGACGGGAGCGGGAGTGCGGCGGCATGGCCGAGCAGTTAGTGCACATCCCGGTGATGCTGGGTGAAGCAGTGGAGGGACTCGCCGTGCAGGCTGGCGGGCGTTATCTCGATGGCACCTTTGGACGCGGCGGTCACGCTCGCGCGGTGCTGTCACGCCTGGGTCCTGACGGTCGGCTGATGCTGATGGATCGCGATCCGCAGGCCATTGCCACCGCGCAGGCCGAATTCGCCAGCGACCCGCGCGTGTCGATTCGCCACGCCAATTTTTCCAGCATGGCTGAGTGGGACGAAACCGCCGGCGGCCTCGACGGCATCCTGCTCGACCTCGGCGTGTCTTCGCCCCAGCTCGACGAGGCCGCGCGCGGCTTCAGCTTCATGGCTGACGCGCCGCTGGACATGCGCATGGACACCACGCAGGGCGAAAGCGCCGCGGACTTCCTGGCGCACGCTTCGGAAAAAGAGATCGCCGACGTGCTGTGGAACTACGGCGACGAGCGCTTCAGCCGCAAGATCGCCCGCGCCATCGTCGAAGACCGCGTGGAAAACCCGATCACCCGCACCGGCCAACTGGCCTCGCTGATCGAGCGCCTGATCGGCCGCCGTGAGCCGGGCAAGCATCCGGCCACGCGCAGCTTCCAGGCGCTGCGCATCCATGTGAACGGCGAACTGGACGCGCTGGAGCATGGCCTCAACGCGGCGCTCGAGCTGCTCACGGTCGGTGGTCGCTTGTCCATCATCAGCTTCCACTCGCTGGAAGATCGCGCGGTGAAGCTGTTTATCCGCGACCACTCCGGTCGCGTGCAAGGCAGCCGCCGTGGTCCGCCGGTAGCGGCTGCGCCTGCTCGCCTGGCGGCGGTGGGCAAGGCCCAGTTTCCTTCCGATGCCGAGCTGTCCGTCAATCCGCGCGCCCGGTCGGCGGTGCTGCGCGTGGCGGAGAAGCTCGCATGAAGGTACTCGGCGGCCTCTTCATGTTCATCCTGATCGCGGCGGTGCTTTCCAGCGCCATTGCCGTGGTGTGGACGCGCCATGAGAGCCGCGTGTTGTTCGTCGAGCTGACCCGCCTGCAGAACCAGCGCGACGACCTCAATATCGAATACGGCAAGCTGGAACTGGAGCAGGCCACCTGGGCCGAGCCGCGTCGCGTCGACGACGAGGCCCGCCAGGCGCTGGGCATGCTCAATCCCAAGCCGCAAGACATCCAGCTGGTGCGTCGATGAAGCCGCGCCAGCGCACATCCTCATCCTCTTCGCGCCGCAACGGTGTGGCGCCCAGCGCCCGCCGCCGCATGCTGGTGGTGAGCTGCGTGCTGGCTGCCGCGTCGCTGGGCCTGGTAGCGCGCGCGTTCGACATGCAGGTGGTCCGCAAGGACTTCTATCAGAACCAGGCCGACGCCCGCATCCTGCGCGAAGTACCCATCGCGGTATCGCGCGGCACCATCTTCGATCGCAACGGCGAGCCGCTCGCGGTGTCGACGCCGGTGGTCTCGATCTGGGCGAATCCGGCCGAAGTGCTGGACAACGAAGACAAGCTGCCGGCGCTGGCCAAGGCCATCGGCATGGATCCGGATGCGCTCAAGCAGTATCTGGCGCAGCGCTCCGAGCGCGAGTTCGTCTATCTGAAGCGCCAGATGTCGCCGGATGCCGCGCAGGTGGTGCTCGATCTGGCTGTGCCGGGCGTGGATGGTCGGCGCGAGTTCCGCCGCTTCTATCCGTCCGGTCCGGTGACAGCGCACGTGCTGGGTTTCACCAATATCGACGATCACGGCCAGGAAGGCCTCGAGCTGGCGTTCGACGACTGGCTGGCCGGCAAGGAAGGTCGCAAGCGCGTCATTCGCGATCGCCAGGGTCATGTGGTGGAGGATCTGGACCTGGTGCGCGCGCCGCAGCCGGGTCGCGACATCACGCTCAGCATCGACCGTCGCATCCAGTTCCTCGCCTATAACGAATTGAAGAACACCATCGAGCAGTCGGATGCCGACTCCGGTTCCATGGTGATCATCGACGTGCGCAACGGCGAAGTGCTGGCCATGGTGAACTGGCCGACCTACAACCCGAATGCCTTGCGCGGCAGCAACGCATCCAGCCGCCGCAATCGCGCGATGACCGACGTGGTGGAACCGGGCTCCACCATCAAGCCGTTCGTGATGGCCGCTGCGCTCTCCAGCGGCAAGTACACGCCGACCGGTCCGATGATCGACACCGGCAACGGCCACTTCTATTACATCTCGCACGACATCCGCGACACGCACGCCTATGGCTTGTTGTCGCCCACCGGCATCCTGGCCAAGTCCAGCAACATCGGCGCCGCCAAGGTATCGATGACGCTCGACACCATGCTGATGTACGACACCTATCGTGCCTTCGGCTTCGGCAACAGCACCAACAGCGGCTTTCCGGGCGAAGCCTCGGGCTATCTCAAGCCGGGCAAGAGCTGGGGCATGCTGGAGAAGGCGATTCTTGCCTACGGCTACGGCCTCAACGTGACGCCGCTGCAGCTGGCCAACGGCTACGCCACCATCGCCGACAACGGCGTGATGCATCTGCCCACCTTCGTGAAGGGCTCGGACAACGACGCCAAGCAGATCATCGATCAGAAGATCGCCAACGAGCTGGTGCAGATGATGGTGTCGGTGACGCAGCCGGGCGGCACCGCCGCGCCGTATGCGTGGATTCCCAACTATGGCGTCGCGGGCAAGACCGGCACGGCGCACAAGGCGAGCGCCGGCGGCTACTCCAAGAACAACTACAGCGCCGCCTTCGCCGGCATCGTTCCGGCGTCCAATCCGCGCATGGCGGCGGTGGTGGTGATCGATAACCCCAAGAAGGGCAGCTACTACGGCGCGCTGGTCTCCGGCCCCGTCTTCGCCAAAGTCATGGACGGCGCCTTGCGCCTCATGGATGTGCCCCCAGACAACATCGGCCGCTGGTATGTCGGCGGGCCGTTGCAAGGACAGAACGGTTTGACCGGCAACAAACAGCCCACGGTTGAAACAGTGGACGACGCACCGATCGAGGGAGCCACGCCATGAGCGCCCGCCTCGATCAGCTGCTCCAAGGCATCGCCGAGACCCCTGGTGTCGGCGATATCGTCGTTTCAGGACTCACGCTGGATTCGCGCCAGGTACGTCCGGGCGATGCATTCTTCGCGCTGCGCGGCACGCGCGAGCACGGCATCTCGTTTGCGCGCGGCGCAGCGGAGCGCGGTGCCCGTGTCGTTTTGGCCGAAGCGCCCCCGGCGCATGTCGAAGGACTGGACGTGCCGGTGCTGTGGGTCGATGGCCTGCACGGAAAGGTCGGCGAGATCGCTTCGCGCTTCTTCGGGCGCCCGTCCGAAGCGCTGCGCGTGATCGGCGTCACCGGCACCAATGGCAAGACCTCCACCGTGCAGTTGCTCGCGCAGGCGCTGGAATTTCTGGGTCATCGCGCCGCCACCATCGGCACGCTGGGCGCGGGGCTGCATGGCCGCATCAACGAAGGCGAGCGCACCACGCCGGATGCGATCAACGTCCAGGGCTTGCTTGCTTCGTTCCGTGATGACGGCGCGACGCACGTGGCGATGGAAGTGTCTTCGCATGCGCTGGAGCAGGGCCGCGTGGCCGCGGTGGCGTTCGACGTCGCCGCGTTCACCAATCTCACCCGCGACCATCTCGATTACCACGGCAGCATGGAAGCCTACGGCGAAGCCAAGGCCAAGCTGTTCGCATGGCCCTCGCTGCAGGCGGCGGCGATCAATATCGACGACGCGTTTGGCCGCACGCTCGCCCAGCGCCTGCCGCAGGGTGTTCAGGCGCTGCGCCTCAGCGCAGAAAATCACGCCGACGCCGACGTGCGCGCGGTGAACATCGTCACCTCGGCCGAAGGCCTGGCCTTCGACGTGCAGACGCCGTGGGGCTCGCATGCCGTGCGCAGCCGGCTGCTCGGCCGCTTCAATGTCGCCAACCTGCTTGCAGTGATCGCCTGCCTGGGTGCGCTCGGCGAATCGTTCGAGCGCATGATCGAAGCAGTGGAATCGCTGGAACCGATCAACGGCCGCATGAACCGCCTGGGCGGCGTTTCGCAGCTGCCGCTGGTGGTGGTTGACTACGCCCACACGCCGGATGCACTGGAGCAGGCGCTCAGCGCATTGCGCGCGCACTGCGAAGGCCAGCTGATCTGCGTATTCGGCTGCGGCGGCGAGCGCGATGCGGGCAAGCGTCCGCAGATGGGCGCCATCGCCGAGCGCCTGGCCGACCGCATCATCGTGACCGACGACAACCCGCGCGGCGAAGATGGCGACGTCATCGTGGCGCAGATCGTGGCCGGCCTGCGCAAGCCCGACCTGGCCACGGTGCAGCGCGACCGCGCGCAGGCGATCCAGTTGGCCTTGGCTTCGGCGCAGGCCGGCGACGTGGTGCTGATCGCCGGCAAGGGTCACGAAACCTATCAGGAAGGCGCGCACGGCAAGCGCCCGTTTGACGACCTGGCGGTTGCACGCCAGGCGCTGGAGGTGCGCGCATGATGCGTCTGAGCGCCATCGCCCTGTGGGCCCGCGGCCACCTGATCGGTGCCGATGTGGACGTCATGCGGGTGACCATCGATACGCGCAAAGTGCAGGCAGGCGATCTGTTCGTCGCGATCAAGGGCGAGCGCGTCGACGGCCATGATTTTCTGGCCGATGCCATGGCTCGCGGCGCTGCCGCTGCGCTGGTGACGCGCAAAGTCGACTCGCCGCTGCCTCAGGTGGTGGTGGACGACACCGCGCTGGCGCTGGGCGATCTGGCCAGTGCGATGCGCGCGCAGAGCAATGTGCGCGTCATCGGCATCACGGGCTCCAATGGCAAGACCACGGTGAAGACGCTGACCGCCTCCATCCTGTCGCGCCACGGCCGTACCCATGTCAACGCCGGCAACTACAACAACGAGCTCGGCCTGCCGCTGACCTTGCTGGCGATGCCGCAGGACACCGAGTTCGCCGTGCTGGAGATGGGCGCCGGCAAGCCGGGCGACATCGCTTATCTGGCTGCCATCGCGCGGCCCGATATCAGCCTCGTCAACACCATTGCGCCGGCGCATCTTGAGCGCATGGGTAGCGTGGAAGGCGTGGCCGAAACCAAGGGCGCGCTGTATCAGGCTTTGCCGGTCGACGGCGTGGCCATCATCAATGCGGACGATGCGTTCGCCAGCTTCTTCGCGGGCCTGGCCGGGTCGCGTCGCCAGCTGCGCTTTGGTCTCACGCACAAGGCGGACATCGGCGCGGATATCGTCGACCAGCGCGTGGACGGCTCGCACTTCGTGCTGAGCACGCCGGTGGGCGACGCGGATGTCCACCTGCCGCTGGCGGGTCGCCACAACATCGCCAATGCACTGGCGGCGGCTTCCATTGCGCTCGCTCTCGACGTGCCGCTCGACACCATCGTGGAAGGTCTCGAGCAGGTGCCTGGCGTCGCCGGCCGCCTTCAGCTGGAGCGCATGCCCGCCGGCTGGACGCTGATCGACGACAGCTACAACGCCAATCCCGGCTCGGTCGGCGCTGCCATCGACACGCTCGCGCTGGCCGACGGCGAGCGCTGGCTGGTACTGGGCGACATGGCGGAACTTGGTGACAACGCGATGGCGCTGCACGCCGGCATCGGCGAGCGCGCGCGCCAGCAGGGCATCGATCGCATGTTCGCCGTGGGCCCGCTGAGCGCAGCGGCGATCAAGGCCTTCGGCGAGCGCGGCGAACACTACGCCGACAAGGCGGCGCTGACCGCCGCACTCAAACAACAACTGCACAGCGGCGTCACCTGCCTTATCAAGGGCTCGCGCTCCGCCGGCATGGATCAAGTCGTAGCCGCACTGCGCGGCAGTAAGGGAAATGGGGAGGGCGCATCCGATGCTGCTTGAACTCGCAGACTGGATGGCCAGGCACTTCACTGCCCTGCACCTGTTCCAGTACATCACGTTCCGCACGATCATGGCCGCGCTCACCGCGCTGTCCATGTCGCTGCTGTTTGGCCCCACGCTTATCCAGAAGCTCGCCGATCTCAAGGCCGGGCAGGTGGTGCGCAAGGACGGCCCGCAGACGCATCTATCCAAGGCCGGCACGCCGACCATGGGTGGCGTGATGATCCTGCTCGCGGTCACGCTTTCCACGCTGTTGTGGACGGACCTGCACAACCGCTACGTGTGGCTGGTGCTGGCGGTGCTGCTGTGCTTCGGCGTGATCGGCTTCTACGACGACTACAAGAAGCTGGTGCTGAAGGACAGCCGCGGCCTGGCCTCGCGCTGGAAGTATTTCTGGCAGTCGGTGTTCGGTCTCGCTGCCGCGCTATTTCTTTACTACACGGCGCCTCATGCGACGAGCGGCGCTCCGGTCGCCGAGACCGCGCTATATGTGCCGCTCTTCAAACAGGTCGCGCTGCCGCTGGGCATCCTGTTCGTGGTGGTCGCCTACTTCATGATCGTGGGCTTCTCCAATGCGGTGAACCTCACCGACGGCCTCGACGGCCTCGCCATCATGCCGACCGTGCTGGTGTCGGGTGCGCTGGGCGTGTTCGCCTATCTCGCCGGTAACCGCGTGTTCTCGGAATACCTGGGCATTCCGTCGATTCCCGGTGCGGGCGAGCTGGCGATCTTCTGCGGCGCGCTGTCCGGCGCGGGCTTGGGCTTCCTGTGGTTCAACACGTATCCCGCGCAAGTGTTCATGGGCGACGTGGGCGCGTTGGCCATCGGCGCCGCCCTGGCCGCCATTGCAGTCATCGTGCGCCAGGAAATCGTGCTGCTGGTGATGGGCGGCGTGTTCGTGATGGAAACCGCCTCGGTGATGATCCAGGTGGCCAGCTTCAAGATGACCGGCAAGCGCGTGTTCCGCATGGCGCCGATCCATCACCATTTCGAACTCAAGGGCTGGCCCGAGCCCCGCGTGATCGTGCGTTTCTGGATCATCAGCGTCGTGCTGGTGCTGATCGGCCTCGCCACGTTGAAGGTGCGCTGAGATGATCTTCGACGCCACCCAAGCCAAACGACGACAGGGACCCCGCGGCAGCTTCGACATGCTGCTGGTGATCGCACTCGTCGGTCTGGCCTGCGTCGGTGTCGTGATGGTGACGTCCAGTTCCATTGCGGTGGCCGACAGCCAGCACATGGGTGCGTTCTATTTCCTCAAGCGCCACCTGCTGTTCCTGACTCTGGGAGTCGCGCTGGCAGCCTTTGCCATGCGCACCGAACTGAAGCTGCTGGAAAAGCATGCGTGGATGATGTTTGGCGGCGCGGTCCTGCTGCTGGCCCTGGTGTTCGTGCCGGGCATCGGCATGCGGCTCAATGGCGCACACCGCTGGCTCAACTTCCGCATCACCACGTTCCAGCCAGTGGAAGCGGTGAAGCTCATCCTGGTGGTGTACGTCGCCAGCTATCTCGTGCGCCACCGCGAAAGTGTGGAAACCAGTTTCTGGGGGCTGTTCAAGCCGATCATGGTGGCGGGCCTGTTCGTGGTGATGCTGCTGGTGCAGCCTGACTTCGGCTCCGCCACGCTGATGATCGCGGTCACCATCGGCATGATCTGGATGGGCGGTGCCAATCCGGTCTACCTCGGCGGCATGGGTCTGCCGGTGGTCGCGTTGCTGTGGTTCGTGGCCAAGTTCGAGCCGTACCGCATGCGTCGCCTGACCTCCTTCGTCGATCCATGGGCCGATCCGTTCAACGACGGCTTCCAGCTCACCCAGTCGCTGATGGCCATCGGCCGCGGCGAGTGGACCGGCGTCGGTCTGGGCTCCAGCGTGCTGAAGCTGTCCTATCTGCCCGAAGCCCACACCGACTTCATCTTTGCGGTGATTTCCGAAGAATTCGGTCTTGCCGGCATCCTGTTCGTGATGATGCTGTTCGGCGTTGCCGTGGGGCGCGGCTTGTATCTCGGCGCCAAGGGCATGGAGATCGGCCAGCGCTTCGCCGGCTACGTGGCCTGTGGCATCTCGATGATGATCGGCCTGCAGGCGATGGTGTCGATCGGCGTGAACCTGGGTGCGTTGCCGACCAAGGGTCTTACCCTGCCGCTGATCAGCTACGGCGGTTCGTCCATCGTGCTTACCTGCGCGATGGCGGGCGTGCTGCTGCGTACCACCTATGAGATCAATCGCGCGATCGATGCGCGACAGATGGCCACGCGCATGCCGGCCAACGCCGTGCCCGATGCAAACGCCGCTGCTGTGGCCCCCGGACGCGAGGCGGTGACCGCATGAGCGCACAGCGTCCCGTGCTGATCATGGCCGGCGGTACCGGCGGCCATATCTTCCCCGGCCTGGCCGTGGCCGAAGCGCTGCGCTTGCACGGCGTGCCCGTGGTCTGGCTGGGTGCCGAGGGCGGCATGGAAACCAAGGTGGTGCCGGCGCACGGTATCGAACTGATCACCGTGCCGGTGGGCGGCCTGCGCGGCAAAGGCCTCAAGACGCGGCTGATGGCGCCGATGATGCTGGCGCGCGCGCTGCTCTCGTCCTTGTCTGCCTTGCGCCGGATCAAGCCGCGCAGCGTGCTGTCGATGGGCGGCTACGTGGCCGGACCCGGTGGCGTTGCGGCGCGTCTCACCCGTCGCCCTTTGCTGGTGCACGAACAGAACCGTGTCGCCGGTTTCACCAATCGCAAGCTGGCCGCCCACGCGCAGCGCGTGCTCGCCGGCTTCAGCGATACCTTGCCGAACGCCGAGTGGGTCGGTAACCCGGTGCGCGCTTCCATCGCCAGCCTGCCGTCGCCGCGCGAGCGCATGGCTGGTCGCACGGGTCGACCGCGCCTGCTGGTGCTCGGCGGGAGCCTCGGCGCGCGTGCGCTCAACATCGCGCTGCCGCAGGCGCTGGCGCTGATGTCACCGACGCAACGCCCGGAAGTGCTGCACCAGTGCGGCAACCGCGGCATCGATGAAGCACGTGCGGCCTATGCGAAAGCCGGCGTCGAGGCGCAGATCGTGCCCTTCATCGAAGACATGGCCGGCACCTATGCATGGGCGGATCTCGCCGTGTGCCGTGCCGGTGCACTGACTTTGGCCGAGCTCACCGCTGCCGGACTCGGCGCGGTGCTCGTGCCGTTCCCTTATGCGGTGGACGACCACCAGACCCGCAATGCGGAGGCGCTGGTCGCCGCGCATGCGGCCGAGTTGATGCAGGAGAAGGACCTGGACGTACAGCAGTTGGCGCAGCGCCTGGAAGCGTTGCTGGATGATCGTGAGCGCATGATCGCGATGGGTGAGGCCGCACGCACGCTGGCCAAGCCCGATGCCGCGGACGTGATCGCCCGTGCCTGCATGGAGGTGGCCGCATGACGCCGCGTCGCCTGCTAGCGCACGAAGATCTGATGACCACCTTCCGCCGCGTGCACTTCATCGGCATCGGCGGCGTGGGCATGAGCGGCATCGCCGAAGTGCTGCACAACCTCGGCTATGCCGTGTCCGGTTCCGACCGCTCCAACTCGCCGACCGCGCAGCGCCTCTCCAGCCTGGGCATCGTGGTGCACGTGGGTCACGCGGCCGAGCACATCGGCGACGCCGACGTGGTCGTCACCTCCAGCGCCATCAAGGCCGACAACCCGGAACTGCAGGCCGCGCGTGCCGCGCGCATTCCGGTGGTGCCGCGCGCCGAGATGCTGGGTGAGCTGATGCGCTTCCGTCGTGGCATCGCCATCGCCGGCACGCACGGCAAGACCACCACCACCAGCCTCGCCGCCAGCGTGCTGGCCGAAGCAAACTACGACCCGACCTTCGTGATCGGCGGCCAGCTCAATGCCGCCGGTGCCAATGCGCGCCTGGGCACCGGCCAGTACATCGTCGCCGAAGCCGATGAATCGGATGGCTCGTTCCTGATGTTGTCGCCGGTGATCGCCGCGATCACCAATATCGACGCCGATCATCTGGAGAACTACAACAACGACTTCGCGCAGGTGAAGAAGGCGTTCGACGACTTCCTGCACCGCCTGCCGTTCTACGGTCTGGCTGTGTTGTGCGTCGACGATCCGGAAGTCGCCGCGCTGGCCAGGTCGACCACGCGCCGCGTGATGACCTATGGCATCGACACCCAGGATGCCGACGTGCGGGCGAGCAACCTCGCGCAGCACGGCTTCGAAATGCATTTCGACCTGTGGCTGCCGGGCCGCAACGAGGCGCTGCACGTCAAGCTGAATCTGCCGGGTCGCCACAACGTGCTCAATGCACTGGCCGCCGCCACCATCGGTTGGCAGCTGGGCGTGGAAGCCGAAGCGATCGCCCGTGCGCTGGAAGCGTTCCAGGGCGTGGGTCGCCGATTCCATCGCCGCGGGGAGATCGCGCTGGATCAGGGCAACGTGCTGCTGGTCGACGACTACGGTCATCACCCGCGCGAACTGGCGGCCGTGTTCGCCGCCGCACGCGGTGGCTGGCCGGATCGCCGCCTGGTGGTCGGCTTCCAGCCGCACCGCTACAGCCGCACGCGCGATCTGCTCGATGACTTCGCCAACGTGCTCGCTGAAGCCGACGTGCTCGTGCTGACGGAAATCTACGCGGCCGGCGAAGCGCCGATCGCGGGCGCCGATGGCCGTGCCCTGGCTCGTGCCGTGCGCGCACGCGGCAAGGTCGATCCGGTGCTGATCGATCATCCGCGCGATTTCAAGGAAACGCTGCCCGCGCTGCTGCGCGACGGCGATCTGTTGCTGCTGCTCGGCGCCGGCGATATCGGCGCGGCGGCGGTGGAACTGGCCAATGCTGGCCATTTGAGGACCCACAAGTGAGCAAGACGATTACCGATCCCGCACAGTTTGGCCGCGTCGCCGTTGTCATGGGTGGCAGCTCGGCCGAGCGCGAGGTCTCGCTGGATTCCGGTCGCAACGTGCTCGCGGCGCTGCAGGCGCGCGGCGTCGATGCGCATGCCATCGACGGCATTCCGGCCCTGCTCGATGCCGTACGTGCCGGTCACTTCGCCCGCGTGTTCAATATTCTCCACGGCGGTGGCGGCGAGAACGGCGAGCTGCAGGGCGCGCTGCAGTCGCTGCGTGTGCCATTCACTGGTTCGGGCGTGCTGGGTTCCGCGCTGTCGCTGGACAAGATCCGCGCCAAGCTGGTGTGGCAGGCGATCGGACTGCCCACGCCGAAGTTCAAGGCGCTGCCGCGCGGTGCCGATGTGCATGCCGCTGCGCGCGAGATTGGTTTCCCGTTGATCGTGAAGCCCGCCTGGGAAGGCTCCAGCGTCGGCGTGACGCGCGTGTTCGACGAAAGCGGCCTCGATGCCGCCGTCGAGCTGGCGCAGAAGTATCCCGGCGACATGTTGATGGAAACGCTGATCGAAGGTGGCGAGTACACCGTCGGCGTCCTCGATCGCCAGGTGCTGGCCACGATCAACATCGTGCCCAAGGGCGAGTACTACGACTACAACGCCAAGTACATCGCGGAAGACACCCAGTACATCTGCCCGGGTCTGCGCGGCGACGACGAGCGCGAGATGCAGGAGCTGGCGCTGCGTGCGTTTGACGCGCTGGCCTGCTCGGGCTGGGGCCGCGTGGACGTGATGCGCGACAAGCAGGGCCGCAACTGGCTGCTGGAAGTGAACACCGCGCCGGGCATGACCTCGCATTCGCTGGTGCCCAAGGCGGCCGCCGTCGCCGGCATCGACTACCAGACGCTGTGCTGGCGCGTGCTGGAAACGAGCTTCCGGGAGGGCGTGTGAGGGGAACCGTCCGCCTCGTTGCCTGGGTTTTGGCCATCGCGCTCGTGGCGCTGCCGATCGTCGGCGTGCTGCGCGGATGGTTTGCGGCCAATCGTTGGCCGGTGACCCAGTTGATGGTGCAAGCCGAGTTCAAGCATGTCACCGAGGATTCGCTCCGTTCGGTGGTCATGCCGCGCCTCGGCAAAGGGTTCTTCGCGCTCGATCTCGATGGTGTACAGAAAGCCGTGGCCGCGCTGCCGTGGGTGGAGTCGGTGGAGGCGCGCAAGCGCTGGCCCGACACGTTGATCCTGCGCATCTACGAGCGCCAGCCGTTTGCGCGCTGGAACGAGAAGCAGCTGATCAGCCGCCAGGGCCTGGTGTTCGACGTGCCGGACGTGTCGGCCAACAGCGATCTGCCGGATCTGCGCGGACCGGATGCGCGCCTGGCCGAAGTGGTGAGCTTCTACGCGGAAACGCAGAAGGCCTTCGCCAATACCAAATTGAAAATCACCGGCGTCTCGCTCACCGAGCGTGGCAGCTGGAGTCTCACCACGAGCAGCGGTGCACAGATCGTCATCGGCGATCGCGAGCAGGCGGGCCGTCGCCTGCGCCGTTTCCTCGATGTCTACCCACAACTGATGGCGGGCCACTCCGAGGGCTTCGCCTATGCCGATCTTCGATACACCAATGGATTTGCCGTTCGATGGCCGCCCCAGGCGAACACCGTGAACGCTGGAGGCTCACCCCGCACATGAAGACCAAGAACGACAAGCAGCTAGTCGTCGGCCTCGACATCGGCACCTCGAAAGTGGTGGCGATCGTGGGCGAGTACGAGCCTGGCGAACCGATCGAAGTGATCGGCATCGGCACGCACGTGTCGCGCGGCATGAAGCGCGGCTCGGTGGTGGATATCGAATCGACCGTGCACTCCATCCAGCGCGCGGTGGAAGAGGCCGAGCTGATGGCAGGCTGCGATATCCGCTCGGTCTACGCCTCGATCTCCGGCAGCCACCTGGAAACCAAGAACTCGCACGGCACCGCGCCGATCCGCGATCGCGAAGTGACCCCGGGCGACCTGGAGCAAGTGCTCGAAGCCGCCAGCGCCGTGGCGATCCCGGCGGACCGCAAGGTCCTCTATAAGGAGTCGCAGGAATATCGCATCGACGGCCAGGATGGCATCCGCTCGCCGGTCGGCATGAGCGGCGTGCGCCTGGAAGCGAGCGTGCACTTGGTCACCGGCGCTGCCGCGGCGGTGCAGAACATCAGCAAATGCATCCAGCGCTGCGGTCTCACGGTGGACGAGCTGGTCCCGTCGGCGGTCGCCAGTGCCAAGTCGGTGCTGACGGATGACGAACGCGAGCTGGGCGTGTGCCTGGTCGACATCGGCGCCGGCACCACTGACATCGCCATCTATACACAGGGCGCGATCCGTTACACCAAGTCGCTGCCGGTGGGCGGCGACCAGGTGACCAACGACATCGCCTATGGCGTGCATACGCCGACCGCGCATGCCGAAGAGATCAAGATCAAGTACGCCTGCGCGCTGGCGCAGCTGGCGCATGCCGAGGAAACCATCCAGGTGCCGAGCGTGGGCGATCGTCCGCCGCGCCGTCTCGCACGCCAGTCGCTGGCCCAGTCGGTGCAGGCGCGCTACGAGGAAATCTTCGAGATGGTGCAGGACGAGCTGCGCCGCTCCGGCTACGAAAGCCTGGTGGCGGCCGGCGTGGTGCTCACCGGCGGCGCGTCGCGCATGGAAGGTGCGCTCGAGCTGGCCGAGGAGATCTTCCACAAGATGGTGCGCATCGGCGTGCCGCAGCACGTGAGCGGCCTGGGCGAGGTCGTCGCCAATCCGCTGCATTCCACCGGCGTGGGCCTGCTGTTGCATGGCTCGCGCTCGGGCGGCATGCGCGTCAGCGGACCCAGCGGCGGCAGCGTGGGCGGCCTGGTGGACAAGTTGCGCGGTTGGATTACCAAGAATTTTTGATTTGGGCAGGGCATGAGGCCTGGCCCAGGACGAATGGATGTTCGTCCGCCACCTCGGGGCGACAGGAATGTCAGCACCCGCGGTTACAACGACAACGATGCTCTACGGAGGACGGGAAATGTTTGAACTCATCGAAAAACTCGCACCCAATGCAGTAATCAAGGTCATCGGCGTGGGCGGCGGCGGCGGAAATGCCGTGGCACACATGCTTAATGCAAACATCGAAGGCGTCGAGTTCGTCGTCGCCAATACCGATTCGCAGGCCATGAAGAGCTGCGGCTCGCGTACGCACCTGCAGCTGGGCGCCAATGTCACCAAGGGACTGGGTGCCGGCGCCAATCCGGAAGTGGGCCGCCAGGCCGCACTGGAAGACCGCGAGCGCATCGAGGAAATGCTCGAAGGCGCGGACATGGTGTTCATTACCGCCGGCATGGGTGGTGGTACCGGCACGGGCGCCGCCCCGGTCGTGGCCCAGCTCGCCAAGGAAAAGGGCATCCTCACCGTCGCGGTGGTTACCAAGCCGTTCCCGTTCGAAGGTCGCCGCCGCATGCAGGTCGCCGCCAAGGGCATCGAGGATCTGTCGCAGCACGTCGACTCGCTGATCACCGTGCCGAACGAGAAGCTGCTGTCGGTGCTCGGTCGCGAAGTGACGCTGCTTAATGCGTTCAAGGCCGCCAACGACGTGCTGCTGGGCGCCGTGCAGGGCATCGCCGACCTGATCACCGCCCCGGGCCTGATCAACGTCGACTTTGCCGACGTGCGTACCGTGATGTCCGAGATGGGCATGGCGATGATGGGTTCGGGCACCGCCCGTGGCGACGACCGCGCCCAGGCTGCCGCCGAGGCCGCCATCAACAACCCGCTGCTGGAAGACGTCAATCTCAACGGCGCCTGCGGCATCCTGGTCAACGTCACGGCCGGTCCCAACCTGACCATGCGCGAATTTGACGAGATCGGTCGCATCATCCATGACTTCGCCAGCGAAGACGCCACCGTGGTGATGGGCACCTCGCTCGATGCGGAAATGCAGGACGACGTGCGCGTCACGGTCGTGGCCACCGGCCTCAACCGCGCCACCGCCGCCCGTCAGCCGCAGCGCCCGGTGATTGCCCAGCAGGTGGAGATGCGCCAGCGTCCGCGTCCTGTCGTGCTGCGTACCGGCACCGGCAACGAAGTGGTCGACTACGCCCAGCCGGAGGTCACCACCACCAGCCGCGTCGAGACCGGTGGCCCGGCCAAGAGCGCCGACCCCAGCTTCGATTACCTGGACATTCCGGCGTTCCTGCGTCGTCAGGCGGACTGAACAAGCTGACTGGGCAAATAATTTGAAGAAAAATTGAACAAATCGCCGGTTTCACTTGTCAGTAACGAATCGCGCATGGGATCCGCCTCGGCGGAACCCTTGCCCGAGTCCGCTTTTCCGCCCTTCGGGGCGGGAGGTGGCTTGACTGACGGCGTTCCGGTGCTCGTTCTTGAGTAGTAGGGCCATGCCTCACGGATGAGCATGACCGGCCAGGATGGATTCCTGGCTTGGTCCGACGCCCCGAAACCGGATCCCGTCCCGGTTCGGGGCGTTGCGCTTCAGTTAAGTCATTGAAAGTACTTGGATAAGTGCTGCGCACCCCACGAACGGAAATCGTTCGTGAATGAAAGGAGCATGAAAGGGTGAACAGTGTGTGTGGCGCGGATCGCCTTTTCACAGGTTAAGACTGTGTTAGCATCCGTTCCCTAAATTGGCTGCTGCCCCTTACAGGTACCAAAAAAATGATCAAGCAGCGTACGCTCAAGAACATCATTCGCGCCACCGGCGTCGGTCTGCATACCGGCGACAAGGTGTATATGACGCTTCGCCCCGCTGCCCCCAATACGGGCATCGTGTTCCGCCGTACCGATCTCAATCCGCCGGTCGAAATCTACGCACGCCCCGACAACGTCGGCGACACGCGTCTTTCGACCACGCTCGTCAATGGCGAAGTCCGCGTTTCGACGGTGGAGCATCTGCTCTCGGCGATGGCGGGCCTCGGCATCGACAATGCCTATGTCGACCTGTCCGCTCCGGAAGTGCCGATCATGGACGGCAGCGCCGGTCCCTTCGTGTTCCTGCTGCAGTCGGCCGGCATCGAAGAGCAGAACGTCGCCAAGCGCTTTATCCGCATCAAGAAGCCGATCAAGGTGCAGGACGGCGACAAGTGGGCGAGCTTTGAGCCGTTCGAAGGCTTCAAGGTCGGTTTCTCGATCGAGTTCAACCACCCGATCATCAGCAAGCGCACCTCGCGTGCCGAAATCGATTTCTCCACCACCTCTTTCGTGAAGGAAGTGAGCCGCGCTCGCACCTTCGGTTTCATGCGCGACATCGAAATGCTGCGCGAACACAACCTCGCGCTCGGCGGCTCGATGGACAACGCCGTGGTGCTCGACGACTACCGCGTGCTCAACGAAGACGGCCTGCGTTACGAGGACGAGTTCGTCAAGCACAAGATCCTCGACGCGATCGGCGATCTCTACCTGCTCGGCCACAGCCTGGTCGGCGCCTACTACGCCCACAAGTCGGGCCACGAGCTCAACAACAAGCTCCTGCGCACCCTGATGGCCGACGCCACGGCCTGGGAAGAGGTCAGCTTCGCGGACGATCCGGCCACCTCGCCGATCTCCTACGCCCACCCGGCACAGGCGATCTGATCGCCTCGCGATCGGCTAAGTCCCCGACAAACCTGAACAAACTGAACGGCCGCGTCCCAGGGACGCGGCCGTTCGTTTTGTGATATACCTCGCGCCTTCTATTGGCAGCTGTTCACGTACTGATGACATCAGGGTCTATCGGGTCCGTGGGGGCGTGGTATAAACCCATGAGCACCGACCCCAGGGCCGGTGCCTGGGAAGTGCGTCAATGGAGTAGCAAGCCGGAACCCGGCGTCAGGGGGTTTCGTCGGATCGGGAATCAGAAACTTCGGCGATGGACGCCAACTCGAGGAACAGTTCCCGCAATTCGGGGTCTGTGGTTGAGGCTGCGGCGGCTCTCAAGTGAGAGGCCGCAGCTGGCGAAAGCGGTTTTGACCGATCCGGCACGATTTCTGTCGGTGGTTGGGGGGCCACTTTCACGGTGACTGAACTGGCGTACGTGCCTACGGCACGTGCGGTCGAGAGGATTTGCGCCTGGAGCAGGCGCAGCCTGGCGGCCAGAGCCGGCGAGGGAGCCAGAAAAACGAGGCGTCCGTCTTTCAGGTTGGCGAAGCGAACCTGTTCGCGGAGTGGTGACGGTAACGTCTGGCGCAGTGCACGATCCAAGGCATCAAGCTCACGGGCTTTGCGGGCCAGTGAGGCAATCGGGCCGTAATCGGTAATGGCTTTGAGGCCGGAACCGGAGCGGCGATAAGGCTTTGAGTCATCGCGCTGCATGGATGCCGACATCTTCTGACGTAGAACAATATGCAAATCATACTTGTGTCCCGCACCAAAAAGGTGCCGAAAACCTGGAACCTCGCCGATCGACGCCTGCGCTGGCGCCTGTTTGCGGTGGCTGCCGCTGGCGTACTCGCCTGTGCGGGTCTGGGTGGCGCCGTGGCCATGGCGGTGGCCAGTCCGCATGACCGGGCGCTGGCGGAAATTCGCCGCCTTCGGCAACAGGTGCAGCAGCAGAACGCGCAGCTGGGCGGGGTACGCAAGGACGCTCAGCGCGATATCGACGCGCTGGCGGTCAAGCTGGGCCAGTTGCAGGCGCAGTCCACCCGTTTGAATGCCCTGGGCGAGCGCCTGACCCAGGTCGGCAAGCTGGACGATGGCGAATTCAATTTCGACGAGCAGCCGGCGGTCGGCGGTGAGGAAGACAGCGCGGACAGCGGTTACTCGTTGCCGCAGAACCTGGACATCAGCATCAACCAGCTGGCCAGTCAGTTCGACAGCCAGCAGGCGCAGCTTTCGGCCCTGCAGAGTCTGCTGCTGGACGCAAAGATCGAGTCCAATCTCAAGCCCACCGGGATGCCGGTCGAAGGCTATATCTCCTCTTATTTCGGTGGTCGCCCGGACCCGTTCAGCGGTCATAGCGCCTACCACACGGGTCTGGACATCTCGGCGCCCAAGGGCACGCCGGTCCACGCGGTGGCCGAGGGCATGGTCACCTACGCCGGCGAGCGCACGGGTTACGGTGAGGTCATCGAGATCGACCACGGCAATGGCTACATGACCCGCTACGCCCACAACAGCAGGCTGGAGGTCAGCCCGGGCCAGCGCGTCCACGTTGGCGACGTGGTCTCCGAGGCCGGTTCCACCGGTCGTTCCACCGGTTCCCATGTGCATTTCGAGGTCTGGTACAAGGGCCGCGTGGTCAATCCGCTGGCCTTTGTGAAGAACCATCGCTGAGCGCGCCCATAAGGGTGGCTGAGGCCGCCCTTGAAAGCTTTCTGGCGTGCCGCCACTCCATGAACGGGACGATGATCGGGGGAGTCTGCGGCGTACCCGCAAGGGAATGCTGTGTCTCGGTGCCGGCCGATGCCTGTAGTGACGCGCCGTTTGGGATAGCCCGCCGACCCTAGTATCATCAATCCTTTCGTCCTGCCTGGATTTGCCCGGCAGGCCGTTCATGAATCTTAGATCCGGAAGATCGATGCTCAATCGTGCCCTGACGAGCCTTTTTGGCAGCCGCAACGAACGTGTGCTGCGCCAGCTCTCCAAAAATGTTGCGCGCATCAATGCGTTGGAACCCGAGTTCGAGAAGCTGAGCGACGAGGCGCTGCGCGCCAAGACGGACGAGTTCAAGCAGCGCGTCGCCGGCGGCGAGGCGCTGGACAAGCTGCTGCCGGAAGCCTTTGCCGTTGTGCGTGAGGGCGCCAAGCGCGTGCTCGGCATGCGCCACTACGACGTGCAGCTGATCGGCGGCATGGTGCTGCATTCGGGTCGGATCGCCGAAATGCGCACGGGCGAGGGCAAGACCCTGGTCGGTACGCTGCCGGTCTACCTCAACGCCCTCGAAGGCAAGGGCGTGCACGTCGTCACCGTGAACGACTACCTCGCTCGCCGCGACTCGGCGCAGATGGGCAAGCTGTACGGCTTCCTCGGACTGAGCACGGGCGTGGTGTGGCCGGGCATGGATCACTCCGACAAGCACGTGGCTTATTCGGCCGACATCACCTACGGCACCAACAACGAATTCGGTTTCGACTACCTGCGCGACAACATGGCGCTCAGCAAGGACCAGCGCTACCAGCGCGGCCTGCACTACGCCATCGTCGACGAAGTCGACTCCATCCTGATCGACGAAGCGCGCACGCCGCTGATTATTTCCGGCCCGGCCGAAGATTCCCCGCAGCTGTATCTGGCGGTGAACAAGATCGTGCCGAAGATGATCCGCCAGGAGAAGGAAGACACCGCCGGCGATTATTTCGTCGACGAAAAGCAGAAGCAGGTGCATCTGTCCGAAGAGGGCATGTCGCACGCTGACGAACTGCTGCGCCAGGCCGGCGTGATCGACGCGGACAGCGGCCTGTACGATTCGAAGAACCTGGCCGTCGTGCATCACTTGAATGCCGCGTTGCGCGCCAATGCGATCTATCACCGCGACGTCGACTACATCGTGCGCGATGGCGAAGTGATCATCGTCGATGAGTTCACTGGCCGTACGCTGGCGGGCCGTCGCTGGTCCGATGGCCTGCACCAGGCGGTGGAAGCGAAGGAAGGCGTGCCGATCCAGCGCGAGAACCAGACGCTCGCCACGATCACCTTCCAGAACCTGTTCCGCATGTACAAGAAGCTGGCCGGCATGACCGGTACGGCCGATACGGAAGCCTACGAATTCCAGCAGATCTACGGCCTGGAAGTGGTGGTGATCCCCACCCACAAGCCGATGATCCGCCAGGACAACGCCGACATGGTCTTCCTTGGCCAGCAGGCCAAGTACCGCGCGGTGATCGAGGACATCAAGGATTGCCACAAGCGCGGACAGCCGGTGCTGGTAGGCACCACCTCGATCGAAGTGTCCGAGTTGCTGTCGGACCTGCTGCGCAAGGAAAAGATCGCGCACGAGGTGCTCAACGCCAAGCAGCATGAGCGCGAAGCGCACATCGTGGCGCAGGCCGGTGCGCCGGGTTCCGTCACCATCGCCACCAACATGGCCGGTCGCGGTACCGACATCGTGCTGGGCGGCAGCCTGGAAGCGGCGCTTGCGCTGCTGCCGGAAGACGCCAGCGACGCCGACCGCACCAAGGCCAAGGCCGAGTGGAAGAAGCTGCACGAGAAGGTGCTCGCTGCCGGTGGCCTGCACATCGTGGGTACCGAGCGTCACGAATCGCGTCGTATCGACAACCAGTTGCGCGGTCGTTCGGGCCGTCAGGGCGATCCGGGTTCATCGCGCTTCTACCTGTCGCTGGAAGACAACCTGCTGCGCATCTTCGCGGGCGACTGGGTCGGTCGCTGGATGCGCATGTTCGGCATGAAGGAAGAAGATGCGCTGGAAGACCGCATGGTCAGCCGCCAGATCGAAAAGGCGCAGCGCAAGGTCGAGCAGCACAACTTCGACATCCGCAAGCACCTGCTGGAGTTCGACGACGTCGCCAACGACCAGCGCAAGGTGATCTACGCCCAGCGCGACGAACTGCTGGTGGTGGACGATGTGTCCGACACGATCGCCGACATCCGCGACGATGTGGTGACCGAACTGGTGCGTCGCCACGTGCCGGCCGACAGCATCGACGAGCAGTGGGATATCGCAGGTCTGGATCGCGAGCTGGAAAGCGAGTTCGGCCTGTCGATCGATCTGAAGGCCTGGATCGATCAGCAGCATGAGATCGACGACAAGATGATCCTGGAGCACGTGCGCCAGGCGGTCGAGCAGCTGTTCAAGGCCAAGGAACAGCAGACCGGCGTGGAGACCATGCGCCAGCTTGAAAAGCACATCATGCTGAGCGTGGTGGACAACGCCTGGAAGGAACACCTGGCGAGCATGGATTACCTGCGTCAAGGCATCTATCTGCGCGGCTATGCGCAGAAGCAGCCCAAGCAGGAGTTCAAGCGCGAATCGTTCGAGCTGTTCTCCAGCATGCTCGACCGCATCAAGGCAGAAGTGGTGCAGATGCTGGCGCGCGTGCGCGTGCGCAGCGAGGAAGAAGTCGCCGCGATGGAAGCCGAGCAGCAGCGCCTGGCCGACCGCCTGCAACGCCAGATGCTGGCGAGCGGTGGTGGTGCGCCGGTGGGTGCGCTGGGCATGGATGCCGAGGCGGTGGCCGCCGGCAGCATGGCCGCGCCGGCCCGTACGTCCGATCAGGACGGGCCGCGCGTCGGCCGCAATGATCCTTGCCCCTGCGGCTCTGGCAAGAAGTACAAGCATTGCCACGGTCAGCTCAGCTGATAAACAAAAACCCCGCGAAAGCGGGGTTTTTTCTGCTCAGGATTGTCTTGCTTGTCTGTGGGAGCGCACCCTGTGCGCGACAGCCAACGGAGCAATGAACATCACGACGCCGCAGTCGCGCACAGGGTGCGCTCCCGCAACGCTCAATCCCCGTCAGGAACCTTCTTTCGATAAGGCTCGGCATTGACGGTGATGTATTGCGGTTCTTCGGTGTCCAGGCGCATCGCCGTGAGCTGTCCGCCCCAGACGCAACCCGTATCGATCGCGTAGATGCCGATGCCCGCGAAACGGCCCAGCGCCGACCAGTGGCCGCAGACGATGCGCGTCTCGCGCCGGCGCATGCCGGGCACTTCGAACCACGGATACATGCCGGGCTTTTGCGTGCCGGGCACACCTTTGCTTTCGAAGTCGATGCGGCCCTGGATGTCGCAGTAACGCATGCGCGTGAGCGTATTGATCGATGCGCGCATGCGTTCGACGCCTTGCAGGCGGCTGTTCCATGCGGCGGGGCGATTGCCGAACAGATTCTTCAGCAGGCGCGGATGGCGCGGGCCACCCAGTTCGCGCTCGATCTCCTGCGCCGAGCGCTGGGCTTGGCGTAGCGTCCACATGGGCGCCAGGCCCGCATGCACCATCGTCCAGTTGAGCTGCTCGTCGTGATGCAGCAGTTTCTGCGAGCGCAGCCATTCCAGCAGCACCGGCGCGTCGTCGGCAAACAGCACTTCGCGCAGTTCCGGATTCACCTTGGACTGCGCTTCAGGGCGGCGCTGGCCGATCGCCAGCAGGCTGAGATCGTGGTTGCCGAGTGTGACGACCGATTGCTCGCGCAGGCTGTGGATCAGCCGCAGCGTCTGCAGCGACTGTCCGCCGCGATTGACCAGGTCGCCGCAAAACCACAGTTTGTCCACCGAGGGATCGAAGCGGATCTTGTCGAGCAGGCGTACAAGTTCGGGATGACAGCCCTGCACGTCACCGATTGCGTACGTAGCCATCAGTGCAGGGTACGTGGAATCGACAGGGTGAACGGCGGGATCGCCGCTTCGAAGTGGGTGCCGTCATCGGCCAGCATTTGATAGCTGCCCTGCATGATGCCCACCGAGGTCTCCAGTACCGCGCCCGAGGTGTATTCGTATTCGTCGCCGGGACGGATCCACGGCTGCTCGCCCACCACGCCTTCACCCGTGACTTCTTCGACCTTGCCATTGGCGTCGGTGATGACCCAGTGACGCGTCAACAGGCGCGCGGCGATATCGCCAGCGTTGTGCAGGGTGATCGTGTAGGCGAAAACGTAGCGGTTGTCGCCGGGACGAGATTGGTCGGGGACAAAGCGGGGTTCGACCTGCACGTCGATCGTGTAGGAAGATCTTTCATTCATGGCCCGATTGTACGGGTTGTCGGGGCGCATGGGTAAAGCTGCAGGCCACTCGATGGCATCGGGGGCCATCGAGCGACGGGTCGCGTATCAACCGTGCGGAACACGGGCGAGACGGACGTAGTCCTGGGGTGAAAGTGTTTCGGCGCGGGCCTTGGGGTCCACGTCGGCGGCCATGATGGCGCTGGAGTCCATCACGTTCTTCAGGGCATTGTTCAGCGTTTTGCGGCGCTGCGCGAAAGCGGCCTTCACAATGGCATGAATGCGCTCGGGATCGGCATCGGGCAACTGATCGGGACCCAGCGGCACCAGTCGCACCACGGCCGAGTCCACCTTCGGCGGCGGCCGGAAGGCGCCCGGCGGCACCACGAACAGCGGCTCGACGCGGCAGACCAGCTGCAACATCACGGACAGACGTCCATAGACTTTGCTGCCGGGTTCCGCGGCCATGCGATCGACCACTTCCTTCTGCAGCATGAAGTGCATGTCCTGGATCGCGGCGGCGTGCTCCACGCAATGGAACAGGATGGGGCTGGAGATGTAGTACGGCAGGTTGCCGGCAACGCGCAGCCGTTCCACGCCATGGCGATGGGCAAGCGCGGTGAAGTCCACCTTCAGCACGTCCGAATGGATGATGCTGAGCTCGCCGACGCTGGCGGCACGCGCCTGCAGGCCGGGGATCAGATCCGTATCCAGCTCGATCGCGGTGAGCTTGCCGGCCGCCGCGAGCAGCGGCAGCGTGAGCGCGCCCTCACCGGGGCCGATCTCCACCACGAAATCATCCGCACGCGGCGAGATGGCGCTGACGATGCGCTCGATATAGCGCTTCTCGTGCAGGAAGTGCTGGCCGAAACTTTTCTTGGGGCGGGCGTTCATGCTTGTCCTTGCGCGATGTCGCGGCGTCGTGCCACGAGCTCAAGCGCCATCTTTGTTGCTGCAATAAGGCTGGCCGGATCCGCGCGACCGGTGCCGGCCAGATCAAGCGCCGTGCCATGGTCGACGGAGGTGCGGATAAAAGGCAGGCCAAGCGTGAGGTTCACCGTGCGGTCGAACGCTTCGCTCTTGAGCACCGGCAGCGCCTGGTCGTGATACATCGCCAGCACCGCGTCGTAGCGCCCGCGCAGCGCCGGCACAAAGGCGGTATCGGCGGGCAGCGGGCCCAGCAGCTGCATGCCTTCGGCGCGCAGCGCTTCAAGCGTGGGGATGATGGTGTCCAGTTCCTCGCGACCGAGGTGACCGCCTTCGCCGGCATGCGGATTGAGTCCAAGCACGGCGATGCGCGGCTCGGCCAGGCCGAACTTTTCACGCAGCTCGCGATGCACGATGCGCAGCACGCGCACCAGCGCCTCACTGGTGATCGCGGCGGGTACGGCCGACAGCGGCAGATGCGTGGTGGCCAGCGACACCCGCAGCTCCGGGCTGGCCAGCATCATGACTACCTCGGCGCCCGCGCGTTCGGCGAAGAATTCGGTGTGGCCGCTGAAGGGTATGCCGGCTTCGTTGATCGAGGCCTTCTGGAGCGGCGCGGTGACGATGGCGGCGTAGCGACCCTGCAGGCAGCCATCGGCCGCCTCAGCCAAGGTGGCGAGCACGTGCTGCGCATTGGCAGGATCGGGCGTGCCCGGTGTCTCGGTGGCGCCGAGCGCGATGTGGTGGACGCGCAATTGGCCGGGCTGGCGCTCGACGATGTCGCTGCCGTCGTCGTCGATCAGCTCGACCGTTTGCCCGCAGCGCCGGGCTGCGCGTTCAAGCAGGCCGCGATCGGTCACCGCAACGAAATTGGCCGCCAGCGGAGTGGCGGCCAATCGGATGACAAGCTCGGGACCGATCCCCGCTGGCTCACCTGCGGTGATGGCCAGTCGGGGCAGGGTCTGGGTCTTCAATGCGACCTCAGGACGACTTTTCGGGCTGCGGCGCGTTGGGGTCACGCAGCTCGGGCACCAGGATGTTCACATAGGCGCCGGAACGCATGTCGCGCAGGTAATCCTCATAGGCCTGCTCGGCCTTGCGGTTGCCGATCGCCTGGCGTGCCTGGTTGCGCGACAACTCATCGGTACGGTCGCTCTGGCGGGTGCCCAGGCGCTCGAGGATGTGCCAGCCCGCTTCGCTCTGGAACGGCGGGGACACCTGATTGTCCTTCAGCTCGCCCAGGTGCTGGGCAATGGTCGAGCCCCAGTCGTTCTGCATGAACCAGCCCATGTCGCCGCCATTGTTGGCGGTGGTGTCGTCCTTGGAGTTTTCCTTCGCCAGCTTGGCGAAGTCTTCATGCTTGTTGACCAGGCGGCTGTAGATGTCCTCGGCCTTCTGGTGAGCCTGTTCGGCGGTCAGCAGTTCGCTGGGACGGATCAGGATCTGGCGGGCGTGGTATTCCTGCACCACCTGGCGGCTCGGCGCACGCTGCTCAATGAGCTTGAGAATGTGGAAGCCGGTGGGGCCGCGCATGGCCGGCGAGACATCGCCCGCCTTCATGTTGCCGACCGCATCGGCAAAAGCCGGCGGGATCTCGTCCATGCGGCGAAAGCCCAGGTCGCCGCCATCGAGCGCGTCCTGTGCATCGGAATAGCGGATGGCTGCAGCGTGGAAATCCATGCCGCCCTTGATGGCTTCGACGGCCTGGTTGGCCTTGTCCTGAGCTGCCTTGATGTCGGCGGCGGTGGCGCCGGCCGGCAGGCTCACCTGGATGTGAGCCAGGTGGACCTCACCCGCCTTGTAGGACGGACTGGCCAGCATGTTGTTGATTTCGCTGTCGGTAATGCTCACCTGGTCGCGCACCACGCTGTCATGCAGGCGCTGGGCGACGAGCTGGTCGGACAGCTGGCGGCGGAAGGCGGCAAAGCTGTTGCCGTCCGCTTCCACGGCGGCGCGCAGCTGCTCCGGCGTCATTTTGTTCTGCTGCGCCACGGCGTTCACGGCCTGGTCGACGTCCGCATCGGAGACGCGGATGCCCTGGTCGTCGGCGCGCTGCACCTGCAGCTTCATCAGGATCAGACGGTCAAGCACCTGGCGGCGCAGCACGTCGATCGGCGGCAACTGGCCGGGATTGCTGGCGTACTGCTGCTGGACCGAACGGACGGCCTCGTTCAGCTCGCTCTGCAGGATCACGCCCTCGTCCACCACCGCCACGATACGGTCGAGCGGCTGCTTGCCCTGGCCTGCGGCCTGGGGCAGCAGCTGGGCATGGGCGGGCAGGGCGGTCGCGGTGGCGACCGCGAGCAGGAACAACGCGAGAGGCTGCTTCATCAGTACGGGGCCTTCGATCGCCGTGGGCGATAGGGGAAGTTATTGATAACCAAGAATACCATTGCGGATGGCGTTTTCCGACTGGCCGGTGAAGCCGCCCATGCCCTTGAACTCCACCTCGAACATGATCGCCGTGTTGGCCGAGCCAAGCGTGGTGGTGTAGTCGTAGGTATTGACGTAATGGCGGCCGACCAGGCGCAGGGCCACGCAGCAGCTGTCGTACTCCACGCCGGCCAGGGCCTCCACGGTCTTCTTGTCGAGCACCGAGTAGGTCCAGTGGCCGATCAGGCGCCAGCGGTCGGAGACGGGATAGACAATCGAAGCGTCGTATTGTTCCAGCAGGGGCAGTTCCGTGCCGGGGGTGCGACGGTAGCGGTAGGAGAAATTGAGGATGCCGTCGGTCTTGATGCGCTTTTGCAGCGTGATGGCGCCCAGGTCCGTGAGATCCAGATTCGGGTTCCACTGGTACTGCGACATCAACTTCCAGTCGTCATTGAGCTGGGTGGTGAGGTCGATGATGTAGTCGGAGCCGGACCAGTTGGTGGGTGCCGGAGCCGTGTTGTTGGTGGTGGGGATCTGCACCCGCTGCTGGGTGAAATAGCGGATCTGGCCGAAGCTCGCCGACAGGCGCTCCACGCCGTTGTCGTCCAGCAAGCGCGAGGTCAACATGGCGCTGAGATTGTTCGCGTTCTCCTGGCGGTCGGCGCCGGAGAAGGTGTTGGGCGTGAACAGCTCCCAGGTATCGAACGACATCAGGTTGGTGTCGAACAACGGCAGGTTGTTCTGGTTGCGGTACGGCACGTAGAGGTAATACAGGCGCGGCTCAAGCGTCTGCGTGTAGCCCGTGCCGAACAGCGACGTGCTGCGATCGAACACCAGGCCGCTGTCCACGCTCACGATGGGCAGTGAGCGGCTTGGCGAGTTGCTGGTGAACGGCGACGTCGTGCCGGAACTGAGTAGACCGTAATAACCGTATTGCTGCGTGTTGCCGGTGAGGTCGTAGCCCGTGTAGCGATATGCGACCCTGGGCTTTACGAACCAGGCTGCACCGCGGAAATCGGCCTGAATGTACGGATAGAGATCCAGGCGGTTGCCCTCGACGGAGTCTTCCTTGCGGAAGGCGACCGCTTCGGTATTGGCGCCCACGTCCAACCAGCGGTTGATCGGGTAGTCGACGTTGAAGGTCGCGCGCGGCCAGCGCTTGTACTGCACTGACGTGTCCGGCAGCGAGTAGTCGGCATTCTGGTAGTAGTCCGCGCCGAAGCTGGCGTTCCAGAACGCTGCGCCCCACTTGCCCGCGCCGTTGATATACGTCGACGAAGTCAGCTGGCTGGTCGTGGTCGTATAGAAGTCGTTGCCGAAGTCGCGCAGATAGTTGCGGTCCGAGGCCAGGTTGATGCCTGCGTTGAGCGACCACGGTCCGTACAGATGGGTGGAGTCGTAAAGCTTCAGCAACCAGCGATCGGTGCCCTTGGTGTTTTCCGTGCTGTCGGGATCGTTCGCGCCGTTGTCATGCGGCAGGAACTCCAGGTTCACCTGGCCCGTGCTGCCCGGTACGAGATAGCGAAACTCGCTCGCCAGCATCACGCCGCGATCGGTGTAGATGCGCGGGTCGAGCGTGGCGTCGTAGTTCGGCGCGAGGTTCAGGTAATACGGCGCGCTGATCATGAAACCCGAGCGGCTGGAGTTGCCGACGGTCGGGGTCAGGAAGCCGCTCTTGCGATCATCGTTGATCGGGAAGGTGAACGTGGGCAGCCAGAAGAACGGCACGTTGTACAAGTACATGGTGGCGTCGTGCGCCACGCCTTCGCCGGTTTCCTTGTCCATGCGGATGTCCTTCGCATGGATTTCCCACACGTGGTTGCCCACGTCGCAGGTGGAATAGGTGGCGTTGAAATAACGGCTGCGCTGGTCGTCCAGCATCTGGCCCTGGGTGGCCACGCCGTTGCCGCGATTGGTCAGCATCTGGTAGCTGACGTTGTCCGCGATCGACGTGCTCGCATCCTGGTTGCCGCGCATATGGTCGGACGACACCAGCTGGCCAACTTCTTGATAGCGCACGTTGCCGCGCGCGTCGTAGTCGGTGGTGTCGTCGCTGTAGTCGGCGACGTCGGCCTGCATGCGCTGGTCGGCGCGGTCCATTTTCACGTCGCCTTCCAGGTGATAGACGCTCTGGTTGGAGCTGTCCACGCGCTGGGCGGCGACATAGGTATTGGAGGTCTCGCGGACCGAGCTGTCCTTGCTCATGGTCGGGTCGTAGAACGACAGCATCGCGTTGGGGCGACACATGTTGTAGTTCAGCGGCCGCGTCGGGCAGCGGAACGCGCCCAGCGGGCAGTTCGACGCCGCCGGCGGCGCCACGCTCGGCGTGGTGGGGGCGCTGGGCTGGCTGGGTGCGGGTTGCGCTTCGGCTGCCGACTGGGCCTCAACCGGGCCACCGAACAAGGCAAGGGCAGCGGCGACCGCCAGCAGGCGGCGAGGGGGCAGGTGGCGCGGAGGCAGCTTGGGCGTCACGATGGCAGTCTGTCGGCTGTGAGGCTCGTAAAACTAGCAGAAAGGCCTCGTGGACGGCAGTTGGATAGCGCACGCCGGGAGAAGGATTCAGCATGAGCGAGCAGAAAACGGGCAAGAGCGACGACCAATGGCGTGCCGAGTTGACGCCGCAGCAATATGCGGTGTGCCGGTGTTCCGCCACCGAGCCGCCCTTCAGCGGCAAGTGGTACCGGCACAAGATCGCAGGCACCTACGTCTGCGTTGCCTGCCAGGCGCCCTTGTTCGCGTCGGAGGCCAAATACGATTCGGGTTCCGGCTGGCCCAGTTTTTTCCAGCCACTGACGCGCAAGGCCATCAGCCTCATGCAGGACGACAAGCACGGCATGCGCCGCACCGAGGTGCGCTGTGCTGTCTGCGAGTCGCATCTGGGGCACGTCTTTCCGGACGGCCCCAAGCCGACCGGCCTGCGCTATTGCATCAATTCGGTGGCGCTGGATTTCAGCCCGTCCGGCGCCTGATGGCCAGGGCTCAGGCGTCGAGCAGCTCGCCCACGTGGGCGGCCACGCTGGTGGACAGGGCGAGCAGGTTGTAGCCACCCTCCAGGGTCGACACCACGCGACCCTGCGCGTGCGCGCGGGCCACGTCGACCAGGCGCTGGGTGATCCAGGCGTAGTCCTCGCTGCCGAGGCGCAGGTCGGCCAGCGGATCGTTGCGATGGGCGTCGAAGCCCGCCGACACCAGTAGCAGCTGCGGCTTGAACGCGTGCAGCTTGGGAATCAGCACGCCCTCCCACAGCTCGCGGAATTCATAGGAGCCATCACCGGGAGAAAGTGGTGCGTTGACGATGTTGCCCACGCCGTGTTCGTCGGCGCGGCCGGTTTCCGGATAGAGCGGCATCTGATGGCTGGAGATGAACATCACGCGCGGCTCGCGGGCGAAGATGTCCTGCGTGCCATTGCCGTGATGCACATCGAAGTCGGCGATGGCGACCCGCTTGAGCCCGTGCGCGGCGATGGCATGGGCCGCGCCGACGGCGATGTTGTTGAACAGGCAGAAACCCATCGCGCGATCGGGCGTGGCGTGGTGGCCCGGTGGGCGCACCGCGCAAAACGCCATGCCACCCTCGGCTCCCAGCACCGCATCCACCGCTGCGACCACGGCGCCGGCCGCCCGCAGGGCGGCTTCGGCCGAGCCGGGCGACATCAGGGTGTCTTCGTCGAGGCGCACCGTGCCTTGCTCGGGCGTGATCGCGAGGATGCGGTCGACATGCTCCGGTGTGTGCACCCGCAGCAACTGCTCGCGCGTGGCGCGCGGCGCTTCCACTCTATCGAGTGCCGCAAAGCGGTCCTGATCCAGCGCCTGCAGCACCGAGCGCAGGCGCGAGGGCGACTCAGGCTGGGCCGGACCGGGATCGTGCTGCAGGCAGCTGGCGTGGGTGTAGAGCCGCAGCATCGAGGGTCACGCCTGGGGCTTGCGGCGGCGCTCGTGCTGCCACAGCACTTCGCCGTGGCCACTGGCACGGGCCAGCACGCGCGCGAGCACAAACAGCAGGTCGGACAGGCGATTGAGGTAGCGCTGCGCTTGCGGGCGGACTTCTTCCACGCGACCCAGCGCAATCACCTCGCGCTCGGCGCGTCGGCACACCGTGCGTGCCAGATGGCAGCAGGACGCGGCCATGCCGCCGCCCGGCAGGATGAAATCCTTCAGCGGCGGCAGCGGATCGTTGAAGTGATCGAGTACTTGCTCGAGCTGGTCGATATCGGCGTCATGGACCATCGCCATGCCCGGGATGCAAAGCTCGCCGCCCAGGTCGAACAGGTCGTGTTGCACCTGGGTCAGCGTTTCGCGCACATCCTCGCCCACGCCATCGCAGGCCAGCACCATGCCGATCGTGCTGTTGAGCTCATCGACCGTGCCGTAGGCACCAACGCGCAATGAATCCTTGGCGACGCGCGAACCGTCGCCCAGACCGGTGCTGCCGTCGTCGCCCGTGCGCGTGTAGATCTTCGAAAGACGGTTACCCATCGCGGCTTGCCTATGGAGATCAGTGCGACAGCTTGGAGGAATCAGCGTGACCGAGCATGCGCGACAGCTGCACCACCAGGCCATGCACCACCAGACCCAGCGCCACATAAAGCACCGTGGTCTCGAGGAAGAAGCCGTACCAGTCGACCATGTTCTCGAACCATGCGGCGAAGCTGCGCGGCTGCGGCACGGTGCTGCTCAGCCAGTAGTAGCTGCCGTTGGAGATGACGTAGCAGGCGAGCCAGCTGCCCAGCAGGGCGGCCACGGTGAAGCCGAGGCTGCGCGCGTTGAGGCCCAGCTTCTGGCCGGCCAGCCAGCTGCCGCCCAGCCACAGGCTGGCGTATGCCGGGACCAGGGCCCAGTAAGCCGCCGAGACGCAGTAGTGATCCCAGAAACTGATGCCCTGGTTGCTGATGACCAGGTAGTCCACCAGCACGGCCTCGGCCAGCAACAGGGGCAACGCCCAGCGCACTGAGCCGCGCAGCCAGAAGCCGGCCAGGAAGAAGATGCCCCACGAGGCATCCCACACATCGTGATGGAACAGCGAAAGGTGAATACGGGTCGCGGCCATCACCACGGCCAAGGCCAGGAAGATGCCTAGGCGCTGGGTCTGCGTCTTAGCCATGAGCTGCTCCAAAAAGGTCGCGTCGAATGCAAGCGGCAAGTCTATCGCAATTGGGCAGAGTCAGGCCCGGGGTCCAGCGGCTCGCTGTCGTCGGGCCTTCCACACGTCATAGTTCAGAGCATCCCCGGCGCGTATCATGCGGCGTCATGACGAACTCATCCTCCCAGCCTGCTGCCACGCGGCCGGTGCTCATCGTCGGCGGCGGACTGGTCGGCGCCAGCCTGGCCATCGCCCTGGACGCGGCCGGCATCGATGCCGTGATGGTCGAAGCGGCGGCGCCACGCATCGGCGATCAGCCCAGCTACGACGAACGCAACCTCGCCCTGGCGCGCGCTACCGTGAACGGCCTCACTGCCATTGGCGTGTGGAAACACGCCGCGGCCCAGGCCACGCCGATCCATCACATCCACGTCACGCGGGCCGGCGAGTTCGGCAGCGTGCAGATGGATGCGGCGCGGCAGGGCGTGGATGCCCTGGGCTGGACGCTGCCTGCGCGCGAACTGGGCGCGGCACTGCTGCGGCGGCTGGACGAATGCACGCGCCTGCGCCGCCTGGCGCCCGCGCGGGTGGAGTCGCTGGAGCCGGTGGCCGATGGTTGGCGCGCGCGCATCCAGACCAAGGACGAGGTCGTCGAGATCGAGACGCCGCTGCTGGTCGGCGCCGATGGCACCGCCTCGTTCGTGCGCGAACGGTTGGGCATCGAGGCGGAGCGCCATGATTATCGCCAGACCTTGTTTGTCTGCACGGTGACGCCGGAGCGCGACCACGCGCAGCGTGCCTACGAACGCTTTGCCGACCACGGACCGATCGCCCTGCTGCCGCTCGCCAATCGTCGTTGCGGACTCGTGCTCACCGTGTCGCAAGCCGAAGCCAAGGCCGTCGAAGCGATGGATGACGAGGCCTTTATCGCGCTGGCGCAAGAGCGCTTCGGTTGGCGGCTGGGGCGGCTGAGCCGTCCCGGCAAGCGCCACCCTTATTCGATCCAGCGGGTGGCGGCGCGTTCGCTGGTCTCCACGAGGGCGGTGCTGGTGGGCAATGCCGCGCAAACGGTGCATCCGATTGGCGCGCAAGGCTTCAACCTGGGATTGCGCGATGCGCTGACGCTGGCCGAGATGCTGACCAACGCCTCTGATCCGGGTTCCGAAGACTTGTTGGCGAACTACGCGGCCCGCCGTGCGCCGGATCGCGAAGGCACCATGGCGATGAGCCATGGACTGGTGCAACTGGCCTGCCTGCCGCAACCCTTGCTGGCGCCGTTGCGTTCCTTGGCCATGCTGGCGTTCGATCGCCTGCCGCCGTTGCAGCGTTTGCTGGCGCGGCGTGGCATGGGTTTCCGCGGCGAGCCGCCCAAGGCCGTGCTGGAGCGTCTGCCATGAGCGTGACATCGATCGCCCGCAGCGAATCGCGTCGTCGCGGTCCTGCGCTTGACGTGGCCGTGGTGGGTGGCGGCATGGTCGGCGCGGCGACGGCATTGGCGCTGGCGCGTGCCGGCTTTGCCACCGCACTGCTCGAGGCCCGCGCGCCGGCACCGTGGTCGGTGCAAGACGAAGTGGATTTGCGCGTCGTGGGATTGGCGCCATCGTCGATCACCTTGCTTGAGGACCTGGGCGTCTGGACGTCCATCCGCGCGTCGCGCGCGAGTCCTTATGCGCAGATGCACGTATGGGATGCCGCGAGCGGTGCGGTCATCCACTTCGATGCCGCGCAACAGGACCGCGACCTGCTTGGTTACATCGTCGAGAACAATCTCGTGCAATGGCAGCTCTGGCAGGCGCTGGAGTCCGCCGGCGTGCGTCGCCTGTGCCCCGCACAAGTCAGAGGCTACGAGGTGCTCGAGGATCGCGTGCAGCTGAGCCTGCAGGGAGCGGAGGCGGAGACGATTTCCGCACGTCTGCTGGTTGCCGCCGATGGCGCTGCCTCACCGTTGCGCGCGATGGCGGGCATCGAAACCCATGGGCGGGACTATGCGCAGCGTGGCGTGGTGGCGCATGTCACGACGGAGCGCGCGCACGAAGGCACCGCCTGGCAACGCTTTCTCGATACCGGACCGCTGGCCTTGCTGCCGCTGGCGGACGGTCGCAGCTCGATTGTGTGGTCGCTACCCGAAGCAGGAGCGCTGCGTGTACTGGCGCTCGACGATCAGGCGTTCTTCGACGCGCTCGGCGTGGCCAGCGATTTCAGGCTCGGACGCATCACCGGCGCCACCGCACGTGCGGCGTTCCCCTTGCGCCTGCAGCTGGCCGAAACCTATCAGGCCGAGCGCTTCGTGCTGCTCGGCGACGCCGCGCATGCGGTGCATCCCCTGGCAGGACAAGGCGTAAACCTGGGCTTGCGTGATGTGGTGGAACTGCGTGACACCCTGGTCGCTGCTCGCGATGCCGGCAGCGATATCGCCGCGCCCCACGTGCTGCGCCGTTATGCGCGCCGCCGCCGCAGTGCCGACACGATGGACGCGCTGGGCTTCGATGCGCTGGCGCGCATCTATGCGTGGCAGGCCTCGCCGCTGGTGGCCGCGCGTGGTCTGGGCGTGCGCCTCATCGACAAGTTGTCACCGATCAAACGCAGACTCGCGGAACACGCCGCCGGCCTGTAGACCGTTCGAAACCCCGCAACCAGGAGTGGACGTCATGCGCATTGCCCGTCTTTGCAGTTTGCTGTTGCTGTCAGGAGCCGCGTTCGCCGCGCAGGCGAAGATGGTGGAAAAGCCGGTCGAATGGACGCAGGACGGCACCACCTTCCATAGCGTGCTGGTGTATGACGATGCCGTCGCCACCAAGCGTCCCGGCCTGGTGATGGTGCCCAACTGGTATGGCGTGAACGATGGCGCCATCAAGAAGGCCGAAGGCATTGCGGGCAAGGATTACGTGATCCTGGTCACCGACATGTACGGCGAAAAGATCCGCCCGACCAACGACGACCAGGCCAAGGCCGCGACCAAGCCGCTGTATACCGACCGCGCGCTGATGCGCAAACGCATCGACCTGGCGCTGGAGCAATTGAAGGCGCAGGGCAAGAGCGCGCCGATCGACGTCAGCAAGCTGGCCGCCATCGGCTTCTGCTTCGGCGGCTCCGCCGTGCTTGACCTGGCTCGCAGCGGCGCCGACGTGGCCGCGGTGGTGTCGTTCCACGGCGGCCTGCAGACCGACGACCCGTCGCTGGCCAAGAACATCAAGGCGCGCGTGCTGGTGATGAATGGCGCCGACGACAAGGGCACCATGCCCGACGCCGACAAGTTCATGGACGAAATGCGCGGCAGCAAGGCCGACTGGCAGTTCGTGGTGCTGGGCAATGCGGTGCATTGCTTCACTGAAACCGATCAGCACAGCGCCGGGTGCGCTTATGACGAACGTGCGGCGCAGCGTAGCTATCGTTTGATGCGCGATTGGCTGCATGGGGCGTTCACGGCTACCCCTTGAAGCGCTTGGACGAGGCGCGCATGACGCGCCTCGTCGCCCGCCGCTCAGTCGAGTTCGCGCCAGTGCAGGCAGGCGCGGATGCATGAAAAAAGCAACATCAGCGCGATGACGGTAAAGCACGACATCATGAGGTAACTCGTCCAGAAGAAGGCTGGATCGAACGTCATGGAGACGTAGCGATCACTGTCGTAATGCCTGCGGCCGCTGATATCAGTGAATTGCGTGCCTTGGCAGCGCTTCATGAGGCATCGGATGGCGCCAGACGAGAGCACCCGGTAAGAAATCCAGCTGAGCGGGCCGAGCATCGTGGTCGCCACGAGCATGCCCATCAGCACGCCGCTGCGGAACCCGGGGAACGGTTTCTTCCTTTTCGCGTATCCACGCGATTCATTGACGAGCGCGATGACGACGGTGATGACGGCAATGGCGATCATCTGCCACGGCGCCAGCGCGTCGCCGTTCAGCGCTATGCGGTAGGGATGAAACGCGTCCACCATCCACTGTGGGTCGGGCTTGGGCATCATGTCGTCCTTGAACACTCGGGGAGTTCAAGAACGAGTATGGCTTGGGGTGTCGCCTCAGGAAAGGCCCGCCCGGCGCCGTCGATCGGTGACGCGGGAGTCGCGGGCCACGCGTGAAAAATCAGAAGCTGCGCTGCACCGAATAGTCCGCCAGCGTCGCCATGGCGTCGCGCCACGGCGAATCGGGCAGGGCGCGCAGTGCATCGCGTGCGGCATCGGCGTGCATCACGGCGCGTTCGTGGGTGCGTTCGAGCGCACCGGAATCGCGGATGGCGGCGATGATGCGGTCGAGCGAATCGAGGCCGCCATGTTCGATGGCGTGGCGCAGCGACTGCTTCTGTTCGGCATCGGCGCGCTGCAGCGCGTAGATCAGCGGCAGCGTCGGCTTGCCTTCGGCCAGATCGTCGCCGATGTTCTTGCCCAGGGTGCCTGCGTCCGAGGTGTAATCGAGCAGGTCGTCGGCGATCTGGAAGGCGTAGCCCAGCTGCATGCCGTAGCGGCGCAGGGCGGTGCACTGTTCCACCGGCAGGCCGCCCAGCAGGCCGCCGAGCTCGGTGGCGGCGGCGAACAACACGGCCGTCTTGCGTTCGATCACATTGAGGTAGGCAGCTTCATCGACGTCGGCGTTGCCGATGTTGAGCAGCTGCAGCACCTCGCCTTCGGCGATGGTGTTGGTGGTGTCGGCCAGGATGCGCATGATGCGCATGTCATCGAGCTCGACCATCATCTGGAACGAGCGCGAATAGAGGAAGTCGCCCACCAGCACGCTGGCCGCGTTGCCCCACAGGGCGTTGGCGGTCTTGCGGCCGCGGCGCAGGTCCGATTCGTCCACCACGTCATCGTGCAGCAGGGTGGAGGTATGGATGAACTCGATGACTGCGGCCAGCTTGATGTGATGCTCGCCGTGGTAGCCGGCAGCGTTGGCCGCCAGCACGTGCAGCATCGGGCGCAGGCGCTTGCCGCCGCCGGCAATGATGTGGTCGGCGATCTGGTTGATCAGCACCACGTCCGACGACAGGCGTTGGCGGATCAGGGAGTCGACCCGGTGCATGTCTGCAGCGGCGAGCCCTCGAACGGCGGCAAAGTCGGCAGAGCGGCGGGTGTCGGCTTGGGTCGTGGTCATGAGGCAGTCATAGCGTCGTATCACGGGATTATAGAGAGAGTTGGGCGCAAGAAACCGCCGCGACACGGCACCACGGTTGGTTTTTTGGGGTCAAACGTATAATCGGTGACTCATGCGACCCTTTTAAGAAGCCCCGGTGAGCAAACTCTCCCCACTTGAACGACGCAGCGCGCTGACCCTGGCCTGTGTGATCAGCCTGCGCTTGTTTGGCCTGTTCCTGATCATGCCGGTGTTTTCGCTGTACGCGCAGCAGATGCCGGACGCCACGCCGTGGCTGATCGGGCTGGCGCTGGGCGTGTATGGCCTGGGGCAGGTCCTGCTGCAGATACCGCTGGGCCTGTTGTCGGATCGCATCGGCCGCAAGCCGGCGATCACCCTGGGCTTGCTGGTATTTGCCGGCGGCGGCCTGGTGGCGGCCATGTCGCACGGGCTGCTGGGCATCGTGATCGGACGTGCCCTGCAGGGCATGGGCGCGGTGGCGGGTGCGGGCACGGCCCTGGCCGCCGACCTGACGCGCCATGAAAACCGCAGCAAGGTCATGGGCATCATCGGCGTATCCATCGGCGTGGCGTTTCTGCTGGCGCTGATTCTCGGTCCGCCGCTGGAAGCCGTGGCCGGCCTCTCCGGCCTGTTCGCGGCCACTTCCATCCTGGCCCTGGCGGCGCTCGTGCTGCTGTGGCTGATCGTGCCCACCCCGGAGCGGGCGTCCGCGCCGGCAGCAGCCAACTGGGCCAGTGTTTTGTCGATGTTGCGTGATGGCCGCATGCTGGTGCTCAACGGGTCGGTGTTCTTTCTGCACATGTTGTTGACGGCCAGCTTCGTGGGCTTGCCGCTGCTGTTGGCCAACCGACTGCATTTGCCGGTGAATCGTCATTGGGAGCTTTATCTGCCGGTGATGGTGATCGCGGCCTTTGTGCTGGGCGCCTGCCTGCATCGCATGCGCGATCTCGCGCAAAGCCTGAACCTGGTGGCTGTATGTGTCGTCGCGACCGGGTTGGGGTTGCTGGGATTTGGCCTGTCCGGCGATCACGTGGCGGTGTTGGGGGTGGCGGCGGCGGTGTTCTTCTCCGCCTTCAATCTGCTGGAAGCGGCGCTGCCCAGCCTGGTCTCGCAATTGGCGCCCGGCTCGATGCGAGGTGCGGCGATGGGCGCGTATTCGACCAGCCAGTTCCTGGGCGCCTTCGTCGGCGGCGCGGTCGGCGGCATCGCGCTGGGCCGGCTCGGCACCGATGGCGTATTTCTTTGCGCGGCGGCGCTCACCCTGGTCTGGTTGCCGCTGGTGCTGCTCGGCGCTCGTCGTATCGAGGCAGGACGTGCAGGTCTGGATACCGCCCCTGCTGCCGGCGGCGCGTAACGCGGCCACGGATGCTCAAAGATGCGGCGGCGTTCCTTGGCATCGGATCGCCCGGCAGTGTATGACGTCGGGCTGACGTGACGGGGCGGCTGAGCTCGCCGCCGTCGCGCGATTTGACCATCGACGAGGCCGCCCATGTCTGCACGCCCATCCCGCCTATCGCGTCTTTACGCTGTCACGGCCCTCGCCGCGATGACGAGCTTTTACGTAGGGCACGCCACGGCCCAGGAGATCAGCCGCGGCGATCGCTACTCGGGCAACACCTGGGCCTCGCGTTCGCCGGTGATCGCGCAACACGGGATGGCCGCGACCGAGCAGCCCCTCGCCTCGCAGGTCGCCATCGATATCCTCAAGAAGGGCGGCAGCGCGGTGGATGCGGCGATTGCCGCCAATGCCGCGCTCGGCCTGATGGAGCCGGTGCTCAACGGCATCGGTGGCGACTGCTTCGTGATCGTGTGGGACCCTAAAACGCGCAAGCTCTATGGCTACAACGGCTCCGGCCCGTCGGCGAAGGGGCGCGACCTGGCCAAGATGCAGGCCGAGGTGAAGGCCGCGTATGCCAAGGCGGGCATGCCGGTGAAGGATCACATTCCCTCGGTGGGTTCGCTGCCGATCACCGTGCCGGGCACGGTCGATGCGTGGTTCGCGCTGCACGAGAAGTTCGGCAAGCTGCCGATCGCCGACGACTTGGCGCCGACCATCGCCTATGCCAAGGACGGCTTTCCCATCACCCAGCTGGTGGCCAAGTACTGGAAGGGCAACTTCGCCGCGTTCGAGCGCGAGAAGGGGCTGATCGAGGAATTGGACAACGCCCGCCACACGTATCTGATCGATGGACACACGCCTGCCGAAGGCGAGGTGTTTCGCAATCCCGATCTCGCCCGCACGCTCAGCCTGATTGCCGAAGGCGGCCGCGATGCGTTCTACAAGGGTGCTATTGCCCACACCATGGACACCTATTTCAAGCGCATCGGCGGTGACCTGCGTTACGAGGATTTCGCCAGCTATCACGGCGAATGGGTGACGCCGCAATCGGTGAATTATCGCGGTGTCGACGTCTACGAACTGCCGCCGAACGGGCAGGGTTTCGCGGCGCTGGAAATGCTGCAGATACTGAAGGGTTTCGACCTGCGCAAGATGGGTGTGGGCAGCGCCGATGCCATCACCGCCATGCTGGAAGCCAAGCGCCTGGCCTATGAAGATCTCGCCAAGTTCTACGCCGATCCGAACTTCGTCAATGTGCCGATGAAGGGCCTGATTTCCGAAGCCTATGGGGAGCAGCGGCGCAAGGAGATCCATCTGGATCACGCCAACCCGTCGATCGGTCCTGGCGATCCGCGCCTGTTCAATGGCGACACCACGTATTTCACCACCGCGGACAAGGACGGCATGATGGTGTCGATCATCCAGTCCAACTATCGCGGCATGGGCTCGGGCCTGGTGGCCGACGGGCTGGGCTTCATGTTCCAGGATCGCGGCGAGCTGTATTCGCTCAAGCCCAAGGCCGCCAACGTGTACGCCGCGGGCAAGCGGCCGTTCCACACCATCATTCCGGGCTTTGCGATGAAGGATGGCGAGCCGTGGCTGGCCTTCGGCGTGATGGGCGGCGACATGCAGCCCCAGGCTCATGTGCAGGTGCTGACCAAAATCATCGATTTCGGCATGAACGTGCAGGACGCCGGTGATGCCGCGCGCTGGCGCCACTACGGCAATGCCGAGCCCACCGGCGAGCCCTCGCTGGGCATCGGCAAGGTGGAGATGGAATCGGGTTTTGACGCTGGCGTGAAGGCCGAATTGACACGACGCGGCTATACGATCGAAGCGGGTACGGGCAATTTCGGCGGCTACGAGGCCATCATGTTCGACCCGAAGCAGCGGGTGTACTGGGGTGCCACCGAAATGCGCAAGGATGGCGAGGTCGTCGGCTACTGAGGCTGAGATCGGGTCAGCCTGTTTAGACGAAAAATCGATTGTTTTTACGAGCGCCGGCCCCAATGATGGAGGGGCCGCAAGATGTCATCGGTCGAGGTTTGCCATGGCCCACCACATCATCGAGCTGATCGCCCAATACGGGCTGCTGCTGGTATTCGTCAACGTGCTCATCGAGCAGGCGGGCGTGCCGCTGCCGGCCGTACCGACCATGATCGTGGCGGGCGCTTTGGCGTCGACCGAGCGTCTGCCGCTGACCGGCGTGGTCGCCGTGGCGGTGCTGGCCTGCCTGCTGGCCGACTACGCCTGGTATGCCGCAGGCCGCTATTTCGGTGGCGGCGTGATGCGCACGCTGTGCCGGATCTCGCTGTCGCCCGATTCCTGCGTAAAGCAGTCGGAACTGCGCTTCCAGCGCTGGCGCGGCGGCGTATTGCTGCTCGCCAAGTTCGTGCCGGGTCTCTCCACCGTGGCGCCCCCACTGGTCGGTGCGATGGGTCTGCGGACGGCACCGTTCGTGTTTTTCGATGGCCTGGGGTCGCTGCTCTGGGTGGGTGTGGCGGTGAGCCTGGGCTATGTGTTCTCGACCCAGATCGATGAGTTGCTGGTCACGCTGGCCAATGCCGGCAGCGTGGCGTTGATGCTGATCGGCAGCCTGCTGGTGCTCTACATCATCATGAAATGGTGGCAGCGCCACCGCCTGATCCGCGCCTTGCGCATGGCGCGCATCACCGTGCAGGAACTCAACGACGAACTCAACAAGGGCCGCAATCCGGCCATCGTGGACGTGCGTTCGGAAGCGGCGCGCATGCTCGATTCGCGCATCATCCCCGGCGCCTTGCTGGCCGATGTGAACAGCGTCGACATCATCGTCAACGCCGTGCCGCTCGATGCGGAGCTGGTGATCTACTGCACGTGCCCGAATGAGGCCTCGGCTGCCCTGGTGGCCAAGGCGCTGATGTCGCGCGGGTACAAGCGGGTGCGCCCGTTGCTGGGCGGGCTGGATGCCTGGGATGAGGCTGGCTATCCGGTCAATCGCGCGCCGGCGGCGAATGACGGCGACGTGATTTCCCACGCGGTCTGATCCGATCGTGTAGGAGCGCACCCTGTGCGCGACCGCCGACCGTAGGGCGGCCTGTTCGGCCGCGTTCGCGCACAGGGTGCGCTCCCACAGGGGAAACGGCGCCCGAGACGCCCCCGGGCAAATTTTTACGGTTTCTATACGCGGCCGGGTGAATTCGCTACCCCTTTCTTATGCGCCGCTTCCGACAATTTGCACCGTTAACTAAGACGGTGAGTCGGACTTCAATGGACGCCCTTTATCTGCTTTTTTCGATCGTGCTGTTTGCGGCGGCGCTCGGCTTTCTGCTGATCTGCGATCGCCTCGGTCGCCGTCCCTGATCGCCTGTCGTCGCCACGGGCGACGACGTTGCTGGCGCGCGCTTTTCCTGCGGGAGATCCACCTATGAACGCTTTCTACCTCGTGGCTGCCGTGATCGCGGTGGCCTTGACGGGCTACCTGTGCGTGGCTCTGCTCAAGCCGGAGTGGTTCGAATGACCACCTTCGATTTCTTCCAGGTTGTGCTTTTCCTGGCCGTGCTGCTTGTGCTGATCAAGCCGGTCGGCGCATACATGGCCATGGCGTTTGCCGATACGCCCAACGGCGTCAATCGCGTGGGCGGCAAGTTGGAGCGTCTGCTCTACCGCCTCGCCGGCGTGCGCAGCGATGAGCAGATGGGCTGGCGCCGTTACGCCATCGCCATGCTGGTGTTCAACATGCTCGGCCTGTTTGCGGTCTATGCACTGCAGCGCACGCAGCAGTGGTTGCCGCTCAATCCGCAGCATTTCGATGCGCTGTCGCCGGACCTGGCGATGAATACCGCGATCAGCTTCGCCAGCAATACCAACTGGCAGGCCTACGGCGGCGAAAGCGCCATGAGCTACCTGACCCAGATGCTGGGCCTGGCGGTGCAGAACTTCCTCTCCGCAGCGACCGGCATTGCGGTGTTGCTGGCGGTCGTTCGTGGCTTCACGCGTCGCAGCGCCAACAGCGTGGGCAACTTCTGGGTCGACATGACCCGCACCACGCTTTACGTACTGGTGCCGTTCTCGCTGGTCGTCGCACTGCTGCTGTCCTCGCAGGGTGTGGTGCAGAACTTCAAGTCCTACGTGGATGTGCCGCTGGTGCAGAACACGACGGCCGTGGAAACGGTGAAGGATGCCGCCGGCAACACGGTGAAGGATGCGGCCGGCAAGGACATGACCAAGTCGACCACGGTCACCACGCAGACCTTGCCGATGGGACCGGCTGCCTCGCAGATCGCGATCAAGCAGTTGGGCACCAATGGCGGCGGTTTCTTCAATGCGAACTCCGCGCATCCGTATGAGAACCCGACGCCTTTCAGCAACTTCATCGAGATGCTGGCGATCTTTCTGATTCCGGGCGGTCTTTGCTACACCTTCGGCAGCATGGTGGGCGATCGCCGCCAGGGCTGGGCGATCCTCGCCACCATGCTGCTTATTTTTGTCCCGCTCTGCTTTGGCGCCATCGCCGCCGAACAGGCCGGCAATCCTGCGCTGCACGGCCTGGCCGTGGATCAGCAAGCCTCCGCGCTGCAGGCGGGCGGCAATATGGAAGGCAAGGAAACGCGCTTCGGCATCGCCGCCAGCGGCCTGTTCGCCACCATCACCACGGCAGCCTCTTGCGGCGCTGTCAATGCCATGCACGACTCGCTCACCCCGCTGGGCGGCCTGGTGCCGATGTGGCTGATGCAGCTGGGTGAAGTGATCTTCGGCGGTGTGGGCTCGGGTCTCTACGGCATGCTCGCGTTCGCCGTCGTCGCGGTGTTCATTGCCGGACTCATGGTAGGTCGCACGCCGGAATACCTCGGCAAGAAGATCGAAGCGCACGAAATGAAGATGGCCAGTCTCGCCGTGCTGGTGCCTTGCGCCCTGGTGGTGATCTGCACGGCCATTGCGGTGATGACGCCAGCTGGCGTGGCCGGTGTGTCCAATCCGGGTGCGCACGGTTTCAGCGAAGTGCTGTACGCCGTGTCGTCGGCAGCGAACAACAACGGCAGTGCGTTCGGTGGACTTTCCGCCAACACCCCGTTCTGGAACGTGCTGCTGGGCGTGTGCATGTATCTGTCGCGCTTCCTGCTCGCCATCGCCATGCTCGCCATGGCCGGCTCGCTCGCCGCCAAGCGCCACGTGCCGCCCTCGGCGGGCACGTTGCCCACGCATACGCCGCTGTTCGTCACCTTGCTTGCCTGCGTCGTGGTGGTGGTGGGCGCGCTCACCTTCCTGCCTGCGCTTGCGCTTGGTCCGATCGCCGAATTCCTGATGTCGGTGCGCTGATCAGCGCCCGAAGGAAGCATATCCATGACAACGACTCATACCCCTGTCCACGGCGTTCGCAGCTTCGATCGCGACCTGATCCTCAAGGCGATCGCCGATTCGTTCCGCAAGCTCTCGCCGAAGCAGCAGTTCCGCAACCCGGTGATGTTCGTGGTGTTCGTGTGCAGCGTGTTGACCACCTTGCTGTGGGTGCAGGCGCTGACCGGCCACGGCGAAGCGCCGACCGGTTTCATCTTCTGGGTGACCATCTGGTTGTGGTTCACGCTGTTGTTCGCGAATTTCGCCGAGGCCTTGGCCGAAGGTCGCGGCAAGGCGCAGGCCGCTGCGCTGCGTGGCTCGCGCAAGGACGTGGTGGCCAAGCGCCTGTCGGCGCCTTACAAGGACGCGCCGATCACCTATACGCCGTCGACCGAATTGCGCGTGGGTCACCACGTGCTGGTGGAAGCGGGTGAACAGATGCCGGGCGATGGCGAAGTGGTGGTCGGCGCGGCAAGCGTTGATGAGAGCGCCATCACGGGCGAATCCGCGCCGGTGATCCGCGAGTCCGGCGGCGATCGCAGCGCCGTCACCGGTGGTACGCGAGTGCTGTCCGACTGGCTGGTGGTGCGCATCACCAGCAACCCGGGCGAGAGCTTTCTGGACCGCATGATCGCGATGGTGGAGGGCGCCTCGCGTCGCAAGACGCCGAACGAGATCGCGCTTACCATCCTGCTGGCCAAGTTCACACTGATCTTCCTGCTCGCCTGCGCCACGCTGCTGCCGTATTCGATCTACAGCGTGCAGGCGGCCGGCGCGGGCAACCCCATCACGCTGACCGTGCTGGTGGCGCTGCTGGTGTGCCTGATTCCGACCACGATTGGTGCACTGCTGTCGGCGATCGGCATCGCAGGCATGGATCGCATGATCCGCGCCAACGTGATCGCCACCTCGGGTCGTGCGGTGGAAGCGGCCGGCGATGTGGATGTGCTGCTGCTCGACAAGACCGGCACGATCACGTTGGGCAATCGCCAGGCCGTGGCTTTCCTGCCGGCGCCGGGCGTCGATGAACATACCCTCGCCGACGCTGCGCAACTGGCCTCGCTGGCCGACGAAACGCCGGAAGGCCGCAGCGTCGTGGTATTGGCGAAGGAACGCTTCGGCATCCGCGAGCGCCAGTTGGAAGAAGGTCACGCCGAGTTCGTGCCATTCACTGCGCAGACCCGCATGAGCGGCGTCAATCTCGGCAATCGCCAGATCCGCAAGGGCGCGCTGGATGCGGTGGAACGCTACCTGGAATCCAACGGCAGCCACTTGCCGCCGCTGGTCAAGCGCATGGCCGAGGACATCGCCCGCCGCGGCGCCACGCCCCTGATCGTCACCGAAGCCGCCACGGCGCTGGGCGTGATCGAGCTGAAGGACATCGTGAAGGGCGGCATCCGCGAACGCTTCGCCGAGATGCGTCGCATGGGCATCAAGACGATCATGATCACCGGCGACAATCCGTTGACTGCCGCCGCGATTGCTGCGGAAGCAGGTGTCGATGACTTCCTCGCCGAAGCCACGCCGGAAGCCAAGCTCAAGCTGATCCGCAAGATCCAGGCCGAGAACCGCCTGGTGGCGATGTGCGGCGATGGCACCAACGACGCGCCGGCGCTGGCCCAGGCTGACGTGGCGGTGGCGATGAACACCGGTACGCAAGCGGCCAAAGAAGCCGGCAACATGGTCGATCTCGACTCCAATCCCACCAAGTTGATCGAAGTGGTGGAGATCGGCAAGCAGATGCTGATCACGCGCGGCTCGCTCACCACCTTCTCGATCGCCAATGACGTGGCCAAGTATTTCGCCATCATCCCAGCGGCTTTTGCGACGACTTACCCGGCGCTCAACACGCTCAACGTGATGAAGCTCGCCACGCCGCAGAGCGCGATTCTCTCGGCGGTGATCTTCAACGCGCTGATCATCATCTTTCTCATTCCGTTGGCGCTGAAGGGCGTGAAATACCGTGCGTTGGGCGCCGGTGCGCTGCTGCGTCGCAACCTGCTGGTCTACGGCCTTGGCGGCATCGTCGTGCCGTTCCTTGGCATCAAAGTGATCGACATGTTGCTCGTGCTCTGCGGTCTTGCCTAAGCCCCCTCATTACTGACGCACTACTGGAATCTACGGAGTCTTTGCCATGCAAGTACTCAAGCTTTCTGTTTCGCTGCCCGACGACACCCACCCAGACATGGAGCTTCGTCTCTCATCAGACGACTCCGCCTGCGACGTGGTGATCGCATTGCCGGTGCAGGGTCGCCCGCGCGTTCAAACGCGCGACACCCAGGCGCCGAACAGCGAACAGGACGAATACGTGCTCGGCGGTTACGCCGGCATTTGACGTGAGGCCGCGGCACAGCGGCCCACCCCTCTCTACCCACAGAAAAGGACGGCTCGCCCCGAGCCGGTTTCAGGAACACCCATGATGTCCAAGAAGCTTCTTTCGTTTGCACTGTTGATGGCTCTCGCCCCCGCGGGCGAAGCTGCTGCTGCGGTGGCGCCGGTCGCCGGCACCGACGTGACGCCGGCGGCAGGTCTCGATGACGGCTCGGCCGGTGCGCCGGCGGCTTCCGGCGACGACTGCTCGCAGGGTTTCTTCTCCCGTCTCGGCGCGGCCTATCGCGCCGATGCGCAGCCGGCCGATCCCAATGCGCCCGCCGCACCGCGCCGCGCGATGGACGCACCGCTCGATTCACCGCCGTTTCCCAACAGCGAGTGGCAGCTCGGTGGCGTGCCCGCCCCGATCGGCGTGCCGGTGGCTTACGGCCAGTACCCGCTGCAGAAAGCGCTCTCGTGCATCAAGGTCGGTAATTGGATGAAGCGCAACCGCATCGAGATCAACGGCTGGATCAACCCGTCGGCCAATGCAAGCTCGTCCAGCTTCACGAACTATCCGCTGTCCTACGCAACGCGCCCCAATCGCGTGGAATTCGACCAGCTGGTGTTCAACATCACCCGCGTCGAAGACACCGTGCAGACCGATCACCTGGATTGGGGTTTCAACATCTCCACCCTGTACGGCTACGACTATCACTACACGATCACCAAGGGCGTGTTCAGCAATCAGTTGCTGAACCATCCCAATTCGAATGGTCCGCTGCCGGGCAAGGTCTATGGCATCGATCCGATGCTGTTCTACTACGACCTGTACATTCCTTCGGTGGCAGAGGGCATGGTGGTTCGCGTGGGCCGCTGGTTGTCGCTGCCGGATATCGAAGCCCAGTTCTCGCCGCAGAACTATCTGGTTACCCATTCGATCCTGTACACGGTCGACCCCTATACCCAGACCGGCGTGATGACCACCACCAAGCTCAATAGCCAGTGGACGGTGCAGCTTGGCGTCAATGCCAGCAACGACGTTGCACCTTGGAATCATTCGGCGCGCCCGTCGCTTCAGGCTTGCGTGCGCTGGGTGTCGAAAGACAACAATGACATGCTCTACCCCTGCGTGAACAACTGGAACACCTCGGACTACAACTACAACAACGTGCAGATGTACGTGATGACCTGGGGCCACCGCTTCAGCCAGAGCGTGCACATGCAGACCGAGGCTTACTACATGTACGGCCGCAACGTTCCGGGCTTCGGGCCGGATGGCGAGCCGGGCGTGGTGGCGTCGTCGCCGTATCCGGGCAAGGCGGGCGAGTACGGCGTGGTGAACTACCTCAACTTCGAGTTGAACTCGAGCAACATGATTTCGTTCCGCAACGAGTTCTACAACGACCAGAAGGGCCAGCGCACCGGCTACGCCACCAAGTACAGCAGCCACACGCTGGGCCTGACGCACTGGGTGTCCTCGGACCTGGAGATCCGTCCGGAGATCCGTTACGAGCACTCCTACGACGTGAATGCGTACAACGCCGGCAAGAAGAACTACCAGGCGATCGCGCTGGTTGACGCGATCCTCCACTACTAAGGTGAAACCCATGGCTAAGCTGATTCGCAGCGCCATCGTGATGCTGCTCCTGATGACCGTGATCACCGGCGTGGCCTACCCGCTGGTGGTCACCGGTGTCGCCCAGGTGCTGTTCCCGTCGCAGGCGAACGGCAGCCTGATCGACAGGGAAGGCAAGCCGATCGGCTCCACGCTGATCGGCCAGTCGTTCGACGACCCCAAGTATTTCTGGGGTCGTCCTTCGGCGACTTCGCCGCAACCCAATAATGGGCTGTCGTCGTCGGGCTCGAACCTCGGGCCGACGAATCCGGCGTTGACGGATGCCGTGAAGCAGCGCATTGAAGCGCTGCGTGCCGCGGATCCTTCGAACACTGCAGCGGTGCCGGTGGATCTGGTGACGGCATCGGGTAGCGGTCTGGATCCGGAGATTTCGCCGGCGGCGGCGGCTTATCAGGTGGCGCGGGTGGCGAAGGTGCGCGGGTTGAGCGAGTCGCAGGTGAGGGCGATGGTGATCATGGCGACGACGGGGAGGCAGTTTGGGATGTTGGGTGAGGCGCGGGTCAATGTGCTTAAGTTGAATTTGGCATTGGATGGGCGGTGAGTCATCACTTCTCCCTCTCCCCACCGGGGAGAGGGCTGGGGTGAGGGGCGGGTGCTCGCGGGAACGTTTCATCTTTGCCGTCGTCCTGGCGCAGGATGGGATCCAGAGTCTCGGTTTCTGGTTGTCGCGTTACCGCCAGCGTGCCGCCTACGACGCAAAGCTAGTCCCTGTGGGGCGCGGCGGGCGTTTCGATCGGCTGCCGCCGCTCGAGTCACTTTTCTTTTGCTGGCCCACGCACGCGCAGGAGCGCGTGCGAACGGCGAAGCCGGCCCGAAGGGCGGAGGGCAGGATGCCCGGAGTAAAAGAAAAGTAACCCAAAGAAAATGGCCTGATAACGCCCGCAGCATCGTGCTGGGATAAGCCCGAACGCTCGAGGTGCGTCGTGATCGGACAACCTCCGAGGGTACACAGGGGATACTCCAAAGCGCTGCGCAACGCGCCCTAATCCCTGAGGACTTAAAGCGGAGGCTCGCTTCGCATTGCCCTTTGTTTGCCAGGTTTCGCGGTGCATTGCACTTCTCCCTCTCCCCTGTGGGGCGAGGGTTGGGGTAAGGGGCGGGTGCTCGCGGTAACGTTGCTATCTGCTTGAAGCACTATCCGCACCGAACCCCAAGTCCTACCCTTATCCCATCACATCCCCAACGACACCCATGTCCGAACCCACTCGCGAAGCACGTGCCGATGCCCTGCTGGATGCCATGCAGGAAGAGCGCACGCGCCGCTTGAAGATTTTCCTTGGCGCAGCGCCGGGTGTGGGCAAGACCTACGCCATGTTGTCTGCGGCGCGGGAGCTAAAGCGCCAGGGCATCGATGTGGTGATTGGTCTGGTGGAGACGCATGGGCGGCAGGAAACGGCTGCGCTTCTCGAGGGGCTTGAGCAGCTGCCGCGCCGCAAGGTGAATTACAAGGGGCGCGACTTCACCGAGTTCGATCTTGATGCGGCGCTCGCGCGACGCCCCGACATCATCCTGGTCGACGAACTGGCGCATACCAACTTGCCGGGCGGTCGCCATGAGCGTCGATGGCAGGATATTGCCGAGCTGCTCGAAGCGGGCATCGAGGTGTATTCCGCGCTCAATGTGCAGCATCTGGAAAGTCTCAACGATCAGGTGCGTCGGATCACCAACGTCACCGTGCGCGAAACGGTGCCCGATGCTTTCCTTGATCGTGCACGCGACATCGTGCTGGTCGACCTGCCGCCGCGCGAGCTGATCCAGCGCTTGAAGCAAGGCAAGGTCTATGTGCCCGAGACGGCGGCGGCGGCGCTCGATGCGTTCTTCTCGCCGACCAACCTGGTCGCCTTGCGCGAGCTGGCGGTGGATACCGTTGCCGGTCATGTGGACAGCGATCTGCGCGAACATATGCTCGCGCGCGGCGGCGCGATGCCGGTGCGCCGGCGCGTGCTGGCCGCCATCGATGGTCACTCGCAGAGCGAGTATCTTGTACGTATCGCTCGCCGCATTGCCGAACGGCGTGGCGCACCGTGGAGCGTAGCCTTCGTCGATACGGGCGCCGCTTTGGACAAGGCGCGCAGCGAGCGACTGGATGCGGCCATGGGTCTCGCGCGTCGGCTCGGTGGCGATACGGTGATATTGCGCGGTCACGCCATCGCGGATGAACTCATCGCCCATGCCGATCGCGAAGGCATCGGCCAGATCATCCTTGGCCGTACGCGCGAACGTCCGCTGGCACGCATGCTCGGCCGTTCGCTGACCCAGCTGCTGTTGCGTCGTGGCGCGCATCTGGAACTCACCATCATCGCTACGCCGGCCGAGCGGGCAAAGTCGCGGCTGCGCCTGCGTATGCCGGGAGGGTCCGGACGTCGCGGCGAATACATCTATGCGACGCTCGCCACGCTGGTGGCATTCGGGTTGTCGTTCATCGCCGACCGTTACCTGTCCGTCGCCAACCTCTCACTGATCTTTCTCACCGCCGTGCTGGTGGTGGCCGTGAGGACGCGCATGGCGGTGGCCGTCTATACGGCGTTGTTGTGCTTCATCGGCTACAACTTCTTCTTTGCGCCGCCACGCTACACCTTGATGATCGCCAACTTCGACGATGTGCTGGCGGTCAGCCTGTTCCTCGTCGCCGCCCTGGTGGCGAGCCGCCTGGCTACCAAGCTGGCCAGTCAGGTCGAGTCCCTGCGCACCGCCCATGCGCAGGCGCGCGCCCTGCTCGCGCTCGGGCAGCGGCTTTCCACCAGCACCGATGCCGAAGGTATCCGACGCGTGGGCGCTTCGGCGCTGGCGCATGTCATGCGCTGTGAGGTGGCGGTGTTGGCGCGCGACGCGAGCCAGGTGTTGCGCGTGGTGGCGTCGTCGCCGCGTGATTTCGATCTGACCTCGCAGGATCTGGGTGCGGCCGAGTGGAGCGAAAAGCACTCGGAGCAGGCGGGCCGCTTTACCGACACGCTCAACGCGGCGCCTTGCTGGGTGTTGCCGCTGGGCAGCGACGACAATCATCTGGGCGTCGCCGCACTGCGCCTACCCGCGGGGCAGGGCGAACCGTCCACCGACGAGCGCAGCCTGGCACTGACCATGGTGCAGGACATCGGCCAGGCGCTGCAGCGCGCACGCTTGGCCGAGGAACTGGAGGGCGCGCGCGTGCAGGGCGAGACCGAGCGTTTGCGCAATGCGCTGCTTTCCTCGGTGTCGCACGACCTGCGTTCGCCGCTGGCCTCGATGATTGGTTCTGCCGGCACGTTGTCCAGCTATGGCGACCAATTGCCGCCCAGTGAACGCCAGGAATTGCTGGAAGCCATTCTTGGCGAAGGGCAGCGGTTGGACCGTTACATCCAGAACCTGCTCGACATGACCAAGCTCGGTCACGGCACGCTCAAGCTCAATCGCGACTGGACCGATGCCGCCGAAATCGTCGCCGCGGCCACCACTCGTTTGCGCAAGCTGTTTCCCGACCTCAAGGTCGACATTGAGCTGCCGCCGCAGACCTTGCTGCTCTACGTGCATCCGGCCCTGATCGAGCAGGCCTTGTTCAACATCCTGGAGAATGCCGCGCGCTTCTCGCCGCCGGGCCAGGCCGTGCGCGTGGTCGTGCGTCCCAAGGGCGAGCAGATACAGATCGATGTGGTCGATCGTGGGCCGGGCATCCCGGAAGACGAACGCGCCCGCATCTTCGACATGTTCTACTCCGTATCGCGCGGCGATCGCGCGCCGCAGGGCACCGGCCTTGGCCTGGCGATCTGCCGCGGCATGATCGGCGCGCATGGCGGCAGCGTGGAGGCCTTGCCGGGCGACGGCATTGGCACCACCATTCGCATCACCTTGCCGCTGCCGGCGCCGCCGACCAACCACGCATGACCTCCGCCGCACGTGTCCTGGTCATCGACGACGAGGCACAGATCCGCAAGTTCCTCGACATCGGCCTGCGCGCCGAGGGCTACGAGGTATTGCTCGCGGCCAATGCAGCGGAAGGCCTGGCCCTGGCCGCGACGCGTTCGCCCGATCTGGTGATACTCGACATCGGCTTGCCGGACCGCGAAGGGCATGAAGTGCTCGCCGAGTTGCGCCAGTGGACGCACGTGCCCGTCATCATGCTTTCCGTTCGCGATTCGGAAAGCGAAAAGGTAAAGGCGCTCGACGCCGGCGCCAACGACTATGTGACCAAGCCTTTCGGCATCCAGGAGCTGATGGCACGCCTGCGCGCACTGCTGCGTACCCGTCAGGGTGAGCCCGAAGCGATGCAGCGCTATGACGACGGCAGGCTCGTCATCGACCTTGGTCGGCGCGAAGTGTGGCTCGAGGGCGCGCAGCTCTCGTTGACGCGCAAGGAGTACGCCGTGCTCGCGCTGCTGCTGCGCCACGCCGGTCGCGTGGTGACCCAGCAGCAGCTGCTGCGCGAGATCTGGGGCGCCACCCATACCCACGACAGCCACTATCTGCGCATCGTGGTGGGCAAGTTGCGCCAGAAGCTGGGCGACGACCCGACCACCCCCCGCTGGCTCAAGACCGAGCCGGGGGTGGGCTACCGGTTTATCAGCGGGGTCTGAGCCGCCTGCTCGGGTGTCGCAGCCCCTGAGAGCGCTTAGTGATCTGATTCCCGGACGTTTTTTCGTCCACCCCGCACGTTGGGGCAGGGCGAAGGCTGGCTCGATTCACGGTTCCCCGGCGCAGGTCAATCCTGTCTTCCGCGCCCGGGGCACGGTTATGATGGCCGCCGGACCAACATCCCGGTGCTGACTGCCCAAGAACGCAGCGCCGGCTCACAGAGGAAACCCATCCATGGCACGTGGCATCAACAAAGTCATCATCGTCGGCAACCTCGGCGCCGATCCGGAAACCCGCTACACCGGCAATGGCACGGCCATTACCAGCATCCGCATCGCGACTTCCGAGAACTGGACCGACAAGCAGAGCGGCGAGAAGCAGGAACGCACCGAGTGGCACCGCGTGAAGCTGTTCGGCCGCCTCGCTGAAATCGCCGGCGAATACCTGAAGAAGGGTCGCCAGGTGTATATCGAAGGCTCTCTGCGCACCGACAAGTACACCGACAAGGACGGCGTCGAGCGCTTCAGCACTGACATCATCGCGGCCGAAATGCAGATGCTCGGCGGCGGTACGGAAGGCGGCGCGGCCGGCAGCGGCGGCGGCAACTTCCAGCGCGCCCAGGGTGGCGGTGGTGGTGGTGGTGGCGGCCAGCAGCGCCAAGGCGGCGGCAACTACGGTGGCGGCCAGGCCCGCGGCGGCGACAATTTCGGCGGCGGCTCGCGTGGTGGCGACAACCAGGGCAACCAGCAGCGCCAGTCGGCTCCGCCGGCACAGAACAACAGCTTTGATGACGACGATATCCCGTTCTAGGGCATACCCTGGAACGGCCAGACGGTCTTGAAGCATGAACCCCCGATTTTTCGGGGGTTTTGCTTTTTTGCGACTGGCGTTTTCTGCGCCGGTGGCGATGCGTTCGTCTCGCCTGGCGACGGAGCGCCGTCAAGATCCATGATCGCGAACGCTCAGCGGCGGATCTCGTGCCGCTGCGCACCCAGATGCGTGATGCCGCATTCAAGAACATCGCCCACCTGCATGAAGCGATTCTTGCCGAAGCCGACGCCAGGGGGCGTGCCTGTTGCAATCAGGTCGCCCGGCAGCAGCGTCATGTGGGTCGAGAAATAGGCCAGCATGTCGTTGATGGAGAAAAGCATGTCGCCGGTGTTGCCCTGTTGCTCATAGTTGCCGTTGAGTTTGGTCCACACATCGAGCGTCATGCCGTCGATACCGGTGGTCAGGTACGGGCCCACGGGGGAATAGCCGGGGCGCGACTTGGCGCGTACCAGATGCTGCTGGCCTTGCTTGTCGACCTGGGTATCGCGATCGGAAACGTCGTTGATGCACACGAAACCGAAGATATGGCCAGGTGCATCCCCGGCCGTGATATCGGTCGCTTCGCGCCCGATCACGATCGCCAGTTCCACCTCCCAGTCAAGTTTCACATTGGGATTGGGGCCGCGCGAGATCGGGTCATTCGGGCCTGACAACGAACTGGTGGCTTTCATGAAGACTTCCGGCTCGGTCGGCGGCGTCATCTTGAACTCTTCGATGTGCTTGCGGTAATTGAAGCCGGTAGCGGCAACCTGGCGAATATCCGCGATGGGCGAGAGGAAGCTGAAGTCGCCATCGACAGGAGAGAGGACGGTCGTATCGACCGCGTTCAAAATGCCGCTGCCAATGGCATCCGCGGTGATGTCAGGCAGGATCGGACGAAGATCCAGGTGCTTGCCATCCTTCAGGATGACCGGGACGACGCCGTTGCTGGTGAGGACTCGCGCAAACTGTTGCATGGTCAAATCTCCACTGATCGATGGCTACGTTCCGCATGGCGGACGTGAGCGAGGCTAAGCATGGCTCTGGATAGGCAGACGATGCACCCAGTGCTCGCCTGGTGAAAAAGTTACGGCGTCGAGCTATAACTGTCCAAGACCGATTTCTTAGCGTAGCCATAATCTGGGGGTTATAGGTGACCGTCCTGCGCCATGTCCGCTATCTCAAGGCGGTTGTCGAGCATGGGAGCTTTACCCGCGCGGCCCAGGCGCTGCATGTTTCGCAGCCAGCGCTGTCACAACAGATCAAGGAGCTGGAAGAGCGCGTGGGCGCGCAACTGCTCGACCGTTCCGGCCGCAAGGTCCGCGCTACGGATCTGGGAGCAATCTACCTTCAACATGCGGCGCGCGCCTTGGAGGAGTTGGATCAGGCGACGCGTGCGGTCCGCGATGTCGAGGATCTTTCCACGGGAACATTGCGACTGGGCGTGACACCCAGCGTCGCCAGCTATTTCATCGGGCCGGTGCTTCAGCGCTTCCGCAAGCGCTACCCCGGCATAACGCTGACGGTCCGCGTTTCATCGCAGGAAGTCATCGAGCCGGCACTGCGTGACGATGCGCTGGATCTGGGCATAGGCTTTGGAGACCTTCCCGCGGAAGACATCGAGGCGACGCCGTTGCACGAAGAGCGTCCCATGTTGATCGTCGGCAAGGGGCATAGGGACGCGCATAAAGCGATGGTAACGGCCAAGGAGTTGGCACAGATGCCCTTGGCCATACTCGATACATCGTTCTCCACGCGCAGGCTGGCTGACCAGTATTTCCATGGGAAGAATCTTCGGCCGACCATCATCGTCGAAGCAAACTCGATCGAGGCTCTGATGGAGATCGTGCGCCACAATGACCTGGCAACGCTCCTGCCAGCCAATGTCGTACGGCCGGGGCTCGTGTCGATAAAACTGCAGCCCGCACTGGGGGCGCGTCGCGCTGCTCTGCTGCGCCGCCGTAGTGCCTATTGCTCTGGAGCGACGCGTGCCTTCATTGCCATCGCGCAGGATGTCGCCGAAGGATTTGTCGGGAAGTAGGGCGGCTCAAGGACGGGTGGCCTCGGGCACCCGATCCTCTCAGGGACGCGCGCTCAGCCGCGCTTGCGCTTGCTGGAATAAATCGGACCGCGGCCCGGTTATGTGGATAGCGCCTGGCATCGAAGGGCTTGGCGCTCAGTCCATTCGACAAGGTCCCTATCCCCATGCTGGTTCCCGTATCTGCCGCCCCAAGCTACACACGCACCGCCAAAGTTCTGCATTGGCTGGTGGCTCTGTTCATACTGACTAACCTGGTCATCGGGCTGCGGATGGAGCGATTCCCTGGCTACTCTCACAAGTCGCCGGAGTGGAACAGCATCTTGTTCTGGCACGGCTCGATCGGAGCAGTCGTGCTATGGCTGGCGGTAGCGCGGATCATCTGGCGTCTGGGCCACCGACCGCCGCCGCTGCCGGGCAGTATCCCGTCCTGGCAGGTGGGGATAGCGCACAGCGTCCATGGCTTGCTTTATCTGGCCATGCTGGTGCTACCGCTTGCCGGCTACGCGCATCGCGTCGCCGGTGATCACCCGGTCAGTTTTTTTGGTCTATGGAATTGGCCAGATCTTTTCGCCCCCAGCGAGTCGCTGCGCGTTCTGTTCGGGACCATCCACGTCGATCTCGCTCTGGCGCTCGGCGGCCTTCTCATCCTTCATCTCGGCGCAGTCCTGAAGCATCTGCTGATCAATCGCGATGGCGTAGCCAAACGGATGTTGTGATTGGCTGCAAGTGACGTTCGCCTGCTGCCGCATTAGATCGCACGAAATTGAAGGGAGGGTCGAGGCATGCGCTACCGAAACAGTCTGGGATTGCGTGACATCGCCTCACTCAAGGCGTTCTACAGCGACATCCAGCCGATGCGCACGCATGGGGCGAAGCCACTGGCGAGCGTACTAGCTAGATCCGGTGTCGACGTCTTCTTGGTGATAGCTGGATTCATCATCTACCACGTCACGGGGCGATCGGCAGCACAGGTCGCCATCGCGAGCCACGCATGGGCGTTCCATCAGTTCGCAAAAAGGCGGATCGGCTTACTCAGGTGCCACTTGCTGAAGGGAGCATCGGCGCGCTGCAGATAGCGTCAGCGATCGCGTGGGGTCAACGCATTGCCTGCGTTCCACCAGCGCTGGGCTAGATCGATGATGACGTGTAGTGGATCGGTGCCACTCACGCTCAATACCCGCGGCTCCGCCGTTGGAGATTCGAGATCACGGAACTGGCTCTCAACCAACGTAGCGGGCATGAAATGACCGGAGCGAAGGCTGACGCGCTCGGCGGCGGCTTCGGGTGATACTTCAAGATAGACAAAGCCGAGCTCCGCCACGCCGGCGCGCAGCGTATCGCGATAGCGGCGCTTGAGTGCCGAGCAGGCGAGGACGGCGACCTGGCCGGTGGCCGTGACACTGGCGAGCTCCGCGGCCAACTGCTCCAGCCAGCCCTGGCGGTCGGCATCTGTCAGCGCGATGCCGGCCTTCATCTTTTGCACGTTGTGTTCGGGATGGTAGGCGTCGCCTTCGATCATGCGTGCGCCGATGCGTTCGCTCAGGGCGGCGGCAACGCTGGTCTTGCCGCAGCCGGAGACGCCCATGACGACGATTGCGCGCATCGGGTTTTGCATGCATGACATCCCGTGACTGAGTGGTGGCCCGCGTCGCGCCGAGCTCCCCGAGGATACTGTGACCAACACCACCATTGTCATGCACAGGCCATCGAAGTCACGAAGCCGTCATAACACCCCCCTAGGCTCCGTGCCGTCTGAGTGCCGTAGCCTTCCTCGGCGAACACGGTCGAAGGAGGAGCGGTGCGGGAAAAGCATGGGGCGTGGTCGGCGTTGTTCGCGGAGAAGGGCGCGACGCTGAGCAAGTACTTCCTGCGCCGCGTGGCGCATCGCTGGGATGCGCAAGACCTCGTGCAGGAGGTTTATCTGCGCCTGTTGCGGATCGAGCCGGCGGATGCGGCCAATATCCGCAGCCCGGAGGCCTATCTGTTCACGGTGGCCGCGAACCTGGTGAAGGAGCATGCCGTGCTCCGCCAGCAGGCGCCGCTGGGCAGCGATGAGCTGGAGCAGGTGGTGGAGCAGCTGGCTGCACCCACCAATCTCGAAGCGGACATGGACAGCGACCTTCGCAAGCAGCGCCTCGGCGTGCTGATCGATCGCCTGTCGCCCAAGTGCAAGGCTGTGCTGATCATGCATTACCGCGACGAGATGTCGTATCGCGAAATCGCCGATCGCATGAGCATCTCGACCAGCATGGTGAAGAAATACGTCGTGAAGGGCCTGGCGGCGTGCCGGCAAAGGATGGCCGACTATGAATAATTCCTCGCAATTTGACGCCGCCCGGCAGGCGCGTCGCATCACCGAGCAGGCGGTGTCCTGGTATATCGAGCAACAGGAGCCGTTGACGGAACGCCAACGCGTGGCCTTCCTCGGCTGGCTGCGCGCTTCGCCGCGCCACGTGGCGGAGTATTTCGCGGTGGTGCAGATGCACGGCGACTTCAAGGCCGCGGCCGCGCTGAAGACGCTCACGGTCGAGCAGCTGGTGGATCAGGCTGGCCGCGATAATCCGGTGGTGATGTTTCCCCTGGTGGGCAGCGCCATTCGCAAGGAAGACGTGGCGCGGCCCGGACGGGCCCGTCGGGCGGCGATGCGTGTGGCCGCACTGGTGGCGGCGGTAGTGACGGCATGGTTTGGCGTCGGTTACTGGCGCGATGCCAACGGCCTGGTGGAGCGGAGCTTCAAGGGCGACGTGGCGGCGGTACGTGCCGTCACCTTGCCCGACGGCACCCTGGTGCAGCTGGATCGAAACAGCGTGATCGACGTGCATTTCGATGGACGCTTCAGGCGCATCGAGGTGATCAAGGGCAACGCGTTGTTCGACGTGGGCAAGGATGCGCGTCGACCCATGCTGGTCAACGTGGGCGGCCATGTGTTGCAGGACATCGGCACCGTCTTCGATGTGAAGCGCGATGCCAGCGGCGACACGCTCACCGTGATCAGCGGTCGCGTGCGCGTGCTCAATGCCGCCGATGAATCGAAGCAGGGCGGGCTCGCGGCGCTGTTGAACGCCGATCCGGTGGCGGATCTCACCACGGGGCAGCAGATTTCGCTGAATGTCTCGGGCGCGATCATCAAGCAGCCTGCGCAGGTGGCCAAGGTCACTGCGTGGCTGCCATCGGAGATTCGCTTCCAGCACGAAACCATCGGCAACGTGGCGAGGCGCTTCAATGCCTACACGAGCAAACCCCTGGTGATCGAGAACGCAAGCATCGCCGATGAACGTATCAGCGGCATCTTCCACGCCAACAATCCGCAGGCGTTCGCGGCCTACCTTGCCACGCTGCCGGATGTGCGCGTCGTGGAAGAGAGCAACCGCGTGCGCATCGTCGCCTCGAATCAAACTGACACGAAAGCCGGGCGCCTGTAAGAAAAGATTCATGCAATCGGAGGTGCCCGGTTGCGCAAAACGAGGCTCTTGAAAGGTATAGGCCGAAAAAAACGCAGCAAGCGTCACAGACCGGCCAGTCATCTACCTCACTCAAGGTTGTTACTCCTCATGCGCAATCGATTGGCATTACAAATCGCCCTCGTGCTCGGCGTCACTCTTCCGCTGGCCACGTTCGCCCAAGCCAACGCCACGGTGCACACCAGCGCCATCGCAGCGATGCCGCTGTCCAAGGCGCTGGAGAATTTCTCGCACGAAGCGGGCATGCAGGTGGTCTATGGTTCGGAGATCTCCGACACCATCCGCAGTCCCGGTGCCGACGCCGGTCTGCCGCCGGAGCAGCAGTTGCGTCAATTGCTGGCAGGCACGGGCCTGAGCTACCGCCTGGTCACGCCGAACACGGTGACGATCGTCCCGGGAAACGTGGCAGCCAATGCGGGCAATCCGGCCTCCGCTGCGGTGACGACGGCCGGTAGTGCAGGCGTTGCAGCGGCGAGTGATGCGACGGTCGCGTCCGGCAATGGCAAGACGACCAAGGATCTGGATCAAGTCGTGGTGACGGCGCGCTCCGGCGTGGATGAGCGCACCAAGGCCCAGACCAGCTACTCGATCACCACCATCGACGAAGATCGCCTGCGCATGCAGAACCCCACCAGCGTCACCGAGGCGCTGAAGTCGGTGCCGGGTTTCTGGGTGGAAGCGTCGGGCGGCGAAGCGAGCGGCAATATCCGCGCCCGCGGTATTCCGGTGGACGGCTTTGGCTCGGTGAACCTGCTCGAAGACGGTATTCCGGTGCAGCACGATCCGGCGCTTGGTTATCTCAATGCGGATCAGGCGTTCCGCCTGGATGAAACCATCGATCGCATCGAAGTGGTGCGCGGTGGTCCGTCGTCGATCTTCTATTCGAATGCGCCGGCCGGCGCGATCAACTTCATCCCGCGCCAGGTGGGTGAATCCGCCGAGGGCCTGGTGAAGTACACCTTGGGCAACTACGGGCTCAACCGCCTGGACTTCTGGTATGGCACGCCGATCGGCGATGGCTGGAAGCTGAGCACCGGTGGTTTCTATCGCCAGGACAACGGCATCCGCAGCCCGGGCTTTACCAACGACCAGGGTGGCCAGCTGCGCGCCACGCTGTCCAAGCAGTTCGAGAACGGCAGCCTCAGTTTCGATATCAAGCGCCTGGACGACAAGGTCGCGCTGGACCTTGGCATCCCGATGTATCGCAATGCCAGTGGCGACCTGCAGGCCGTGCCGGGCTTCAACGGCAACTACGGCACGCTGGCCGGCCCGGAGACCGAACACATCCAGATGATCCAGGGCAACGGCAGCCTGTACAACTTCGACAACAGCCTGGGCACGCAGGTCAAGCGCACGCAGTTCACGGTGAAGTTCGACTACAACCTGGGCGACGGCTGGAAAATTGCCGAAGACCTGCGTTACAGCGATACGGATACCGTGCGCAACGGCGTCTATCCGAATGCGGTGCAGACCACGGGCGATTTCTTCACCACCGCACAAAAGCAGCTCACCAAGTACTACCCGAACGCCGCCGGCATGCAGCTGCAGTATGTGGACAATGGGCAGGCTTACAATGCCAGCCCGAACAACGGCCTGGTCGTGACCGGTGGTCTGCGCGGCATCACCATGCCGATGAACGAGTTCACCAGCGACACGCGCCTGCTGCGCAAGTTCGAATTCGGCGACCAGACGCACGATGTGACGTTTGGCTACTACTACGCGCACTTCAACCAGAGTTTCGACCGCTATTCGTCTACCGCCATCCTCACGGCGACCGACAATGCGCGCCTGCTCGACGTGGTCGCCGTGGATGCCAACGGTAACGCACTGGGCAAGCTGACCAACAACGGCATCTATGGCTACGGCTACGAGTGGGCGCATGCCAGCGGCACATCCAGCACCAATGCGTTCTACGCGTCCGACGAATGGCAGATCAACGACCAGCTGCGCATCGACGGTGGTGCGCGCTGGGAGCGCGTGAACACCACCGGCTGGACGGAGCTGTCGCAGAACGTGAATCTTGGCACGCCGCCGACCAACAATATCCTCACCGGCACCGGCCAGTTCGTGGATTACGACCACAGCTTCAGCAAGCTGGGCTGGACCTTGGGTGCGAACTATCAGTTCAGCGAGCACCAGGGCGTGTTCGCGCGTTACACCTCAACCTTCCGCCTGCCCAACCTCAGCTCGTACATCACCACGCCGACCGCCACGCCGATCACGCAGACGATGATCTTGCCGGAGATGGGCTACAAGTACAGCAACCGTTACATGGATGCGTACGCCACGCTGTTCTACACCAAGTACAACAACGTCAGCTTCAGCAACTACGTGTTCGATCCGAACAGCGGCGTGTCGACCCCGCAGACGGGTTACGCCAACACCGAAACCTACGGTGTGGAACTGGAAGGCACGTTCTATCCGTCCAAGTATTTCGACGTGCAGTACACCGCGACCGTGCAGGATCCCAAGTACAAGGGGCTGACCTATACCACGGTGACGGCGGGCGCGCCGGTGCTGCTGGACTATGACGACAACCAGCTGATCCGTGTGCCAAAGAACAGCTTCCGCGTGGTGCCGGGCGTGAACCTGTTCGACGACAAGCTGCGCCTGCAGATGTCGTACGAGTATGAAGGACGGCGCTATGTGGATACGGCCAACTCGGTGGTGCTGCCGCAGTACCACACCATCGGTTTGAGCGCGCGCTACCAGATGACGCCGGAGTTGTCGTTCTTCCTGTACGCCGACAACCTCAACAACTCGCTCGGCCTCACCGAAGGCAACCCGCGTGCCGGCGAACTGGCGAGCAGCGATGCGACCAAGAGCGTGTTCATCGCACGACCGCTGCTCGGTCGATCGTTCCGCGCCTCGGTCATGTACCGGTTCTGATCTCGTTTGACGTCCTGCGCGTCGCTCCGCATGGCGGCGCGCGGGACGGTTGTCCTGTTTCGGGAAGCAAGCAATGAATGAGAGTACGCGTGGCCGTCTTGGGTATCTGGCGTTGGTGGCGCTGTGGCTGGCCTTGCTGGGCGTGGCGTGTGCCACGGAGAGCGCGCCGGACGTGGTGTTGCACGGCGAGTTGATCGGCAGCGACAACCATAGTTACCGCGAGGTGCCGTTCCAGGTGCCGGCGGGCGTCAATCGCATCACCGTGCAGTTCGAGTCTACAGGGCGCGCCGAGCACACCACGATCGACCTGGGGCTTGAAGATCCCGATGGTTTTCACAGCCAGCAAGGACTGCGCGGCTGGACGGGCGGTAGCAAGCAGCTGTTCACCGTGGGCGCGGTCGATGCGACGCCGTCATTCGCACCGGGTCCAACCCAGCCGGGACGCTGGGCGCTACTGCTCGGTATCCCCAATATCCGTCCCGCGTCGAAGGCTCAGTACACGGCCAAGATCTGGTTTGGCCATCCGGGAGATCCGGCGTGGTTGCCTGCCGTGCTCAATCCACCGCTGCGCAAGGAGGCCGGCTGGTATCGTGGCGACTTGCACATGCATGGCGCGCATAGCGATGGCAGTTGTCCCACGCAGAGCGGCGACGGGCGTGCACCGTGCCCGCTGGTCTTCACCGTGGAAGATGCCGCCAGGCGCGGACTCGACTTTATCGCGCTGAGCGATCACAACACGGTGTCGCAGGCCAACGACATCCGCGAACTGCAGCCGTACTTCGACCATCTGTTGCTGATACCTGCGCGCGAGGTGACCACCTTCCAGGGGCACGCGAACCTGTTCGGCACCACCGAGCCGCTGGATTTTCGCCTGGGCAGCAAGTCCGTGCCTGACTGGAATGCCTTGCTGACGCAGGCTGAAGCTTTGCACGGCGTGTTTTCCATCAACCATCCCATCCGTCCCAACGACGAAACCTGCATGGGTTGCGGCTGGACGCCGGAAAAGCCGGTCGATATGCATCTGGTGCAGGCCATCGAGGCGGTCAACGGCATCGACGCCAGGAGCCCGCAGCACACCGGCATTCCGTTTTGGGAGGAGCAGCTTAACCACGGCTACCACCTGACCGGGATCGGCGGCAGCGACAACCACAATGCGAAGGTGGCCTTGCCGTTTCCCGGCGGCAGCATGGCGATCGGTCTGCCGACCACGGTGGTTCACGCAAGCGAGTTGTCGATGAAGGCCATCCTTGATGGCATTCGCGCCGGGCATGTTTTCATTGATGTGCAAGGCACCCGCGACCGGGCGATCGATGTCGTGGCGACCGTGGGTGAGCATTCCGCGGAAATGGGCGATGCGTTGAGCGCGCCGGCCGGAAGCACCGTTCGCATCACGATGCATGCCGACGCGTTGGATCAGGCGCATGCGGAGATCATCGTGGATGGAAAGCCCTTCCAGCCAAAGGAAGATCTGGCCATTCGTGAAGCGAAGCAGAGCTTGTCGTTCGATTGGAGCAGCGATGGAAGGCGACACTGGTTGCGCGTCAATGTGCGTGGCGCCGATGGCAGCCTGTTGATCGTCGGCAATCCGATCTACCTCAATTGATGGCGCGCATGGCCGCAGTCAATCGCTTCCTCCCGGCCCTGATTAGGTAGAACTACGGAGGCATGATCCGGGCGGCTTGTCTCAAACTGGTGCAAGCACCACTCGTTGGATGACGAGGATTGAGGCCATGAAAGCGCTCCTGCTGTCGACCGCGATGGTGACCAGTCTGGCTCTTGCGTCGGCGGCGACGTGGAGCACTGCTCTCGCGGCACAAGCGTCAAGCCCCAAGGATATCCAGCAACGCACGATTGCCCGGCGGGCGGCTGAGGCGGTGATCTGGGGCATGCCGGCAGTCAACTATCAGTTGATGCAGGATGCGTTCGAGAAGCTGCAGGGCGGTGGGAACCAGGTCGCCTATTGGTCGCGGCCGGTCAACTGGAAAGACCAGACGCTCACGCCCAATCCCGACACTATTTATTTCATGCCGTTCTACGACACCAGGAACGGCCCTGTCGTGATGGAGATCCCTCCGGCCGAGGAGGGCGCAACCATTACGGGTAGCGTGGACGACAGTTGGCAAAACGCGCTGGAAGATGTGGGCCCGGCCGGTGTCGACAAAGGCAAAGGCGGCAAGTATCTGATCCTTCCGCCGGGGTACAAGGACAAGGTACCGGCGGGCTATATTCCGATGCCGTCCGACACCTATCGCGGTTTTGCCATCCTGCGCTCCAACCTCAAGAGCGGCAGCGACGCCGATATCGACAAGGCTGTGACGTACGGCAGGCGCGTCAAGTTCTATCCGCTGTCGACGGCCAACAAGGCTGGCGGCGCCGAGACCAGGTTCGTGGATGTGTACGACAAACCGTTCGATGCCACCATCCCTTATGACAGTCGATTCTTCGAGGCATTGAATCGCTTCGTGCAGGCCGAGCCCTGGATCACACGCGACAAGGCGATGATCGACATGCTCAAGTCGCTGGGCATCGAGAAGGGCAAGTCGTTCAACCCTTCCACCGAGACCAGGCAGGCCTTCGATGCAGCTGCGCTGGAGGCGAAGGCGGCGATCGATCTGGGATACGAGCAGGCGTTCGTCCCGCCGTTCTTCGACAACACCCATTGGGCGTTGCCCGCCGCGCAGGACACGCTGGCAGGGATGATGACCACCTTCAGCAACCCCGATAGCTATCCGATCGATGGCCGCGCCGTGATTTACTCCATGGCGTATTTCAGCACCAAACATCTGGGCGCCGGGCAGTTCTATCTGCTGGCGATCAAGGATGCCCAGGGCAAACGCATGGAAGGCGGGAAAAACTACCGCCTGCATGTGCCGGCCAAGGTGCCTGTCAAACTCTATTGGTCGGTGACGGCGTACGACGGCGAAAAGCACGCACTTATCCGCAATATGCGCTGGGCCAGCCGCGGTTCGAATACGCCGGGCCTGCAAACCAATGCCGATGGATCGGTCGATATCTATTTCGGCCCCAGGGCGCCGGGCGGGAAGGAGGCCAACTGGGTTCCTACCGATCCCGCGCGTCCCTTCGAATTGCTGTTTCGCTTCTACGGGCCGGAGAAGGCGTTCTTCGACAAGCTCTGGAAGTTGCCGGACGTCGAGCCTCAGGCGTAAGGGCCTGCGACACCGACGCAGACAAGAGCGGCGACCTGGACAGCACGGGTCAGCCCAGGACTTATTCGTCGCGGGTCGGCGCGACCTCGCGAGCATCTTCTTGCGTCCCGAGTCTCCTCGACAGCGAACGCCGCGCGATACAGCACAAGGGACGTGCCGAGTAATTTTACGTACACCACGTACGTAGTCTCTCGGATTGTCAGACCCCTCCAAATTCGCGACCGTGATGGCTGGCGCGCTGCCTCTGCGCCGGGGCGCCCAGCCTAGGCTGCGCCCATCACGGATCTCAGCTGCCAGCTTGCACGGCGGCCGCTTGATACAGCGAAGGATCGGATATGTCGGGAGTAATTCGAATGCACGATCTAGTCCGCGCCGGCGGGACGCCGGCACGCAGGACGCTTGCCTGTCGCTGGGCGGCACTCTGTCTGCTCGTCGCCATGGCTTGGACCAACGCCTGCATGGCCGCGCAGGATCCCTTGCCTTCGTGGAACGATGGCGCGACCAGGCAGCAGATCGAGAGCTTCGTCAAGAAAGTCACCACCGACGGTACGCCCGATTTCGTGGAGCCGGCAAAACGCATCGCGGTGTTCGACAACGACGGCACCTTGTGGGCGGAGCAACCGGCCTACTTTGAATTCTTCTTTGCGCTGGACCAGGTCAAGGCTCTGTCGCCGCAACACCCGGAATGGAAGACCACCGAGCCATTCAAGTCCGCGCTCGCGGGCGACATGAAGGGTCTCGCGGCATCGGGTGAGAAGGGCATACTCGAACTGGTGGCGGCCACGCATTCGGGCATGACCACCGATGAGTTCGCGCGCAACGTGAACCAATGGGTGTCCACGGCCCGGCATCCGAAGACGCATAGGGTGTTCACCGAGATGGTGTACCAGCCGATGCTCGAGTTGCTGCACTACCTGCGCGACAACGGCTTCAAGACGTACATCGTGTCCGGCGGCGGACAGGATTTCATGCGCGCCTGGGTTCCGGCGGTGTACGGCATTCCGCCGGAACAGATCATCGGCAGCCAGGGCGAACTGAAGTACGAGATGCAGAACGGCAAGCCTGTGCTGATCAAGCTGCCCAAGGTGGCGCTGATCGACGACGGCCCCGGCAAACCTGTCGGCATCCAGCGCTCGCTCGGCGTCAAACCCATCTTCGCCTTCGGCAACTCCGACGGCGACCAGCAGATGCTCGAGTGGACGGCCTCGGGCGATGGTGCGCGCTTTGCGGGCCTGGTCCATCACACCGATGCGGCGCGCGAGTGGTCGTACGACCGCCAGTCGAAGATCGGCAAGCTCGACAAAGCACTGGATGAAGCCACGGCCAGGCACTGGACCGTGGTGGACATGAAGAACGATTGGAAAGTTATCTACCCCGCTGAAAAGCAGTAGCGCAAGAGACGGCGCAGGGCATTGGGCGCCGTTGCGGCATGAACGATGTGTCACCGTTGGCTGCCTTGCGCAGTCGTGAAGCACATGAGGAGGTTCCCATGTTTCGCCCGTGGCAGCGCAGCAGATTGTTGACATCGATCACCACGGTGGTCGCGACGGCATTGCTCGTCGTGGCTGCCGTGACCATTCAACCGCTCACGGCCAAGGCACAGCCGCCGGCCCAGGACCAGCAGCAGAATCAGTCGGACAACGGCAAGCCCAATATCCTGGTGATTTTCGGCGATGACGTAGGGCAGTCGAACATCAGCGCGTATTCGATGGGCCTGGTGGGCTATCGCACGCCCAACATCGACCGCATCGCCCGCGAAGGCATGATCTTCACCGACTATTACGCCGAGAACAGTTGTACGGCGGGCCGCTCGACCTTCCTCACCGGTCAGACGGTATTGCGGACGGGTCTATCGAAGGTCGGCATGCCCGGCGCCAAGGCCGGTCTGCAGGACCGCGATGTCACCATTGCTCAGGCGCTGAAGGGTCAAGGCTATGCCACGGCGCAGTTTGGCAAGAACCATCTGGGCGACCGCGATGAATTTCTGCCGACCAGGCATGGCTTCGACGAATACCTCGGCAACCTCTACCACCTCAATGCCGAAGAAGAGCCCGAGCGTCCGTACTGGCCATCGAATGATCCGAACTTCCTGAAGGTCTACAACCCGCGCGGTGTGATGCACACCTTCTCGGATGGCAAGATCCAGGACACCGGTCCGCTCACCGTCAAGCGCATGGAAACCATCGACGACGAGACGACGGGCGCAGCGATCGGCTACATCCAGAAGCAGGCTCAGGCCAAGCAACCGTTTTTCGTCTGGATGAACTTCACGCGCATGCACATCTTTACCCACGTGCGTCCGGAGTACATCGGCAAGGCTGGCCTGGGCAAGGGTCATGAGTACGCCGATGGCATGTGGGAGATGGACCAGAATGTCGGCAAGCTGCTCAAGACACTCGACGACGCCGGCATCACCAAGAACACCATCGTGGTCTTCACCACCGACAACGGTCCGAACTTCTTCACCTGGCCGGATGCAGCCAATACGCCATTCCGCAGCGAGAAGGATTCGAACTGGGAAGGTGCCTTCCGCGTACCCGCCATGGTTCGCTGGCCGGGTCATATCCGTCCCAATACGGTGAGCAATGCGCTGATGTCTGGCCTGGACTGGTTCCCGACCCTTGTGGCGGCGGCCGGCGAAGGCGACATCGTGAACAAGTTGGCCAAGGGCCTGAGCATCGGTGGCAAGTCGTTCAAAGTGCATCTGGATGGCTACAACTTCCTGCCGTATCTGACAGGGCAGAACAACACCAGACCGCGCGATGAGTTCTTCTATTTCGACGACGATGCGGAGCTCGTGGCGGTGCGATGGGATCCGCTGGAGCCCGGCGCCGTCACGCCGGATGCTTGGAAGGCCGTGTTCTGCGAACAGCGCGCACCCGGTGGCCTGCAGATCTGGATGGAGCCGTTCACCTGCCTGCGTTTGCCCAAGCTCTACAACCTGCGCATGGATCCGTACGAGCGTGCCGATATTGGTCCGACCACCGGTTACTACCGTTGGGAGACTGAAAACGCCTACGTCACGGTGGAAGCCAACCTGCGCGCCGCGCGTTTCCTGGCAACGTTCAAGGACTATCCGCCGAGCCAGTCGCCTGATTCGTTCACCATCGACAAGGCGGTCCAGCAGCTGAAGATGGAACTGCAGAAGCAGGGCAAGTAATGACCGGCGAGAGGTGGCATCAACGCCACTTGTCCTAAGTCAAAGGCAGGCTGCCCGCATCCGTGCGGGCAGTCTGCGTTTTGGCAGACTTTGTCTTCGATGTGACGGTGCGCAAGGCGCGCTTGCCCGCGGTTACTTAAGTAGCTCTACGCAGCGCGCCTGGTCCGTATACTCAAATGACATACCGTCCCGCGCGAGATCCATGCCCGCCATGAAGCCGCCACGCGTTGGAAAACATGCCTTTGTGGCGCTGCCCGTCAACGCCGCCACAGCGCACTGGTCGGCCGCCCTGTTGTTCGGCTCGGGCGCCGCGTCGCTGGTCTATCAATTGCTGTGGATCAAGCAGCTCTCGCTGGTGGTGGGCGTGGAGGTCTATGCCGTCACCATTGCCGTGAGCGCCTTCTTCGCGGGACTGGCCATCGGTGGTGCGTGGTGGGGACGTACCGCCGACGGGCTCTCTCATCCCTTGCGTCTTTATGCATGGCTTGAAGTGGCAGTCGGTGTGCTTGGGGTGGGGGCGACCCTGCTGCTGCCGCACAGTGCCGAGCTCTTCGCGCAGTGGGAGCAACGGGTCGGTTGGCTCGCCTGGCTGCTTCCCTTCGTGCTCGTGGGCGCACCTGCGGTGGCGATGGGAGGCACGCTGCCTGTGCTGGTACGCGCCAGCGCCAGCGACAGCGTGGCCGGCACGGGCGGGCGGCTCTACGCGGCGAACACCGCAGGGGCCATTACCGGCGTGCTGGCCGCGCCGTTTGTATTGCTTCCAGCGCTTGGCGTGCAAGGAACGGCGCTGGCTGCGGCCGCCGTCAACGCGATTGCTGCTGCCGTGGCGTGGATGCTGGATCGTCGTCATGCCTTCGTACCGCCGGACAGCAAGGAAGCGCCGGTGGCGTCCAGTCGTTCCGCGCGCCTCGCGCTAACGCTCTATGCCATCGCCGGCGGCATCGCGCTGGGTTACGAAGTGATCTGGTCGCAGACCGTCGTGCAGTTCATGACCACGCGCGCCTTCGCGTTCGCCATGATGCTGGCCGTCTATCTGTTCGGATTGATGCTGGGCAGTGCGATCCACGCGCGTTTCGCCGATCGCGTACGCAACGGATGGTTCGTCTTCGGCGCGCTTATCGCGCTGGCGGGCCTCGTGGCTTTACTGCAGGTCAGCGTGCTGGGCGAGTGGTTGCCGGCGCTGCAGAGCCAGGCGGCCAATGTGATGACGAGCCTCACCGGCAGTCGCCTCGCTGCGATGTGCGCGCGATTTGTCGTGGCCGCCATCGTGGTCGTGCTGCTGCCGACGCTGCTCCTTGGCGCCGCGTTTCCGGCGGTGCTGCGGCTATACGCGCAACCGGGACGCAGTGGCCGAGGTGTGGGTTTCGCAGTGGCCGTGAACACACTGGGCGGCATTGCCGGCACCGCACTGGCGGGCTTCGTGCTGGTGCCGACGTTTGGACTGGTGCGTTCACTGGCCTTGCTTGCCATCGCGGCGGCGGTGGTGGGCGTGACTGCAGTGTTCGCGGGTTCCACATCGCGCGATCGATCGCGCTGGATCGTGCTCGCCGTGGGCGCCTGCACGTTGGTGATCGCGATACTGACGCCGCCACAAAAGCTCGCCACGTTGTTGGCGCAGGTACGCGGGGGCGAGCTCACCTATTATCAGGAGAGCCGTGGCGGCACGGTGGCAGTACTGGCACAGGGGCAGGGCGACAGCCGCTTCCATCGACTCTATATCCATGGCGTGTCCAACTCGGGTGACACGCTGCCCTCCCGGCGCTATATGCGCCTGCAGGCCTTGTTGCCGCTGATCATCCATCGCGGTGAGCCGCATTCGGCGCTGGTGATTGGTTTCGGCACCGGTATCACGGCGGGCGCACTGTCGCAGTATCCCGGCCTCACCACGCGCGTTTGCGCCGAACTTCTGCCTGCGGTGGTCCATGCCGCAGCGCAGTTCAAGGGCAATTACCAGGCGGGCAGCGACCCGGGTCTCGATATCCGTCTGCGCGATGGGCGCCGCGAACTGCTGGCCAACCCGCAGACCTATGACGTGATCACGCTGGAGCCGCCGCCGCCTTCGGCCGCCGGCGTGGTGAACCTGTATTCGCGCGATTTCTATCAGCTGGCATCGCGGCGTCTCGCGCCGGGCGGCATCCTGGCGCAATGGTGGCCCATCGCCACGCAGAACGACGAGGATTCGCGCGCCATGGTACGTGCCTTCCTCGATGCCTTCCCGCACGCCACGCTGTGGACCACCGAGCTTCACGAAATGCTGCTGGTTGGGTCCAACGAGCCGATCGAACTGGATGCGGCACGCATCGCGCAGCGCTTCAACCAACCGTCTGTGGCCCAATCGCTTGGCGACGTTGGCGTGGCTACGCCCGCTGCGCTGCTGGCGACGTGGGTCACCGATCGGGCCGGCCTGGAGCGCTACGCCGGCGATACTCCCGCGGTGACCGACGACCGTCCGAGCATCGAATACGGGACATGGCTGCGGCGCAACGAAATCGTCCGCGTACTGCCGGAACTGGTGACGCTGCGCACCGAGCCGCCGCTGCACGGGGCCGACGACCAACTGATCAATGCCATGCGCACGCAACGCGACGTGCTGTTCACTTTCTACGCGTCAGGGTTGGCTGCGTATCAGGGCGATCGCGACCATTGGTCAGAAGCCCTCGGTCTGGTCATGCAGGCGGACGGCCAGAACCCCTATTACCGCTGGATCGCTGGCGGCGGACCGTGATGCGGTGGGCGACGGAGAGCGAGTGGACATGAATGCGAAAGAGGCCGTTGCGACGCTGCAGGCGCAGATGGAGACCTCCATCATCGGGCAGCGCGAGCTGATCCGTCAGATGATCGTGGGGCTGCTGGCCAATGGTCATCTGCTGCTCGAAAGCCTGCCTGGCCTGGCCAAGACGCGTGCGGTGAAGAGCATGGCCAAGAACCTCGATACCCAGATGCGCCGCATCCAGTTCACGCCTGATCTGCTGCCTTCGGACATCACCGGTACCGAAGTGCTGCACCAGAAGGACGGCCAGAACGTATTCCAGTTTCAGCCGGGCCCGATCTTCGGCAACGTCATTCTTGCCGACGAGATCAACCGTGCGCCAGCCAAAGTGCAGGCCGCACTGCTCGAGGCGATGGAGGAGCGGCAGATCACCGTCGCCGGCACTACGCACAAGATGCCGGACCTGTTCATCGTGATGGCCACGCAAAACCCGATCGAGCAGGAAGGCACGTATCCATTGCCCGAGGCGCAGCTCGATCGCTTCCTGATGAAGGTGCTGGTCGACTATCCGGACAAGGACAGTGAGATCAGCGTGCTCGAACTGGTGCGCAGCGAGGAGGTGGGGGCGTCCCATGGTGCGGGTGCAGGGCAGGACTCGCGTATCGCACCAGCCAGCGTGTTCGAAGCGCGTGGCGAGATCCATGCCATGCATGTGGCGCCGGCGATCGAGCAATACATCATGGCCCTGGTCGACGCCACGCGCCATCCGGCCAACTACGACAAGACCCTGGCCACCTGGATCCAGATCGGCTCCAGTCCACGCGGCGGCATTGCGCTGGAACGCACCTCGCGCGTGCATGCATGGCTGGAAGGGCGCGACCATGTCACGCCCGATGATGTGCGTGCGATGGTGCATCCCGTGCTGCGCCATCGCCTGATGCTTTCCTACGACGCCAGCGCCGAAGGCATCCATGCCGATCAGGTGATCGACAAGATTCTGGAGCTGGTGGCCGTGCCGGCCTGAGCGGGAGATCGGTGCGATGGCAGCGGTATCGGACAGCGACATTGGTACGGTCTACGTCACGCCTTCGTACCTGGCGCGGATGGAATACGATGCGCGCCGCCTGCGAGCCACGCCGCACCGCCCGCATCACAGCATTCTTGCGGGACGACATGCATCGCGCCTGCGCGGACGCGGCCTCAATTTCGAGGAGATCCGAGCCTACGTGCCGGGCGATGATCTTCGCCACCTGGACTGGAAGGCGTCCTCGCGCGTGGGTCATGCCCTGGTGCGCTCGTACACGGAGGAACGGGATCGACCCGCGCTGTTCGTGGTGGACCAGCGCATCTCGATGTTCTACGGCACGCGCCGCGCGATGAAATCGGTGGTGGCGGCGGAGTTGGCGGCACTGGGCGCGTGGATGTCGTTCCAGGCTGGCGACCGTGCCGGCGCGGTAGTGTTCGATGACAACCATATCCAAAGCATCCGCGCCCATCGCAGCCGATCGCGCGTGCTTGCGATGCTTGGCGCGTTGGCGCGCAGCAACCAGGCCTTGCGCGCGGATGATCCGGTGCGCATCAATCCCGGGCAACTGGATGCCGCGCTGCGTGCCGCACTGCATCTGGCGACGCACGATTACCTGGTCTTCATCGTCAGCGATTTCCTGGGGGCGGACGAAGAGACTCTGCAGCTGATCCGTGAGCTGGCCACGCACAACGACGTTGTCGCCGCCCTGGTGTTCGATCCATCCGCCCGCGCTCTACCGGATCGGGGCAAGATCGTCGTCACCGAGGGCGAGCTGCAAGTGGAGCTGGATTTCGACCGCAAGACGGTTCGCGAGCCGCTGGGCGTCATGTTCGACCGGCGCCTGCAGGAAACCGTCGAACTGGTGCAGCGTTGCGGCGTGCCCATGCTGGCCATCGATACCGAACAGCCCACGCTCCTGCAGGTGGCGCGCATGCTTGGGCGCTTCGCCCTGCGCGGGAGGTAGGTGGTGCTATTGCTTCCCGACAAGCCGATGGCATCGATTGCGGATCTCAAGGATATTCCGGCGCCGCCGCCGGTGTCCTACGCACCGCAGACCGCCGGATGGTGGGTAGTCGGCGGCCTGATCGTGCTCGGCTTGCTGCTGTACGCGTTCTTTCGCTGGCGCAGGTGGCGGCGCAATCGCTATCGGCGCGAAGCGCAGGTCGAGCTGGACGCCATCGAGCGCGCAGCGAACGATGCGGCCACGCGCCATGAGGCACTGGCCGCGCTGCCCGTGCTGGTCAAGCGCACGGTGCTGTCGTGGGCGCCACGGCAAGAGGTGGCGCCGCTGACGGGCGAAGCGTGGCTACGTTATCTCGATCGGACCTATCCCCGGGGTGGATTCGTGCAAGGGCCGGGGCGTCAGCTCGATGCACTCGCTTACGGGCCGCGTGAGCTCGGCAAGGACGAACTCGCTGCCTTGATGGCACTGCTGCGCCACTGGATCGACGACCATGTGGCAGCTTGAGCACCCCTGGCTGCTGCTGGTGTTGCCTCTGCCGCTGCTGGTGTGGTGGCTGTTGCCGCCGTACGGCGAACGCACGCGCGCTGTGCGCGTGCCGTTCTTCGACGAATTGACCAAGGCTACAGGTCAAACGCCCGCGCGTGGTGCCGTCGTATTGCGTGGCAACTGGCTGCGCCGCGTGCTGGCGCCATTGTGCTGGGCGTTGGTCGTGCTGGCCCTGGCCGGACCGCAGCATCTGGAGCCGCCGATCGAACGCACTGAATCGGCGCGCGACCTGCTGCTGGCGATCGATCTGTCCGGCTCCATGGCCACGCCCGATTTCCTGGATCCACAAGGGCAGCGCATCGATCGCTTGAGCGCCGTGAAGGGCGTGGTCGATGATTTCATCGCCCATCGCACGACCGATCGCATCGGCCTGATCGTGTTCGGCACCAACGCGTTTCCGCAGGCGCCGTTGTCGCTCGACCATGTGGCCGTGCGCGAGTTGCTCGACGAGCTGCGCGTGGGCATGGCGGGCGAACAGACGGCCATTGGCGACGCCATCGGCGTGGCCGTGAAGATGACCGAACATTCCCAGCAACGCGAGCGCGTGCTGATCCTGCTGACGGATGGCAACGATACGGCGGGCCGCATTCCCGCGGACAAGGCCGCTGAGATCGCCAAGGCCGGCCATATCGTGATCCATACCATAGGCATCGGCGATCCGATGGCCAAAGGCGAAAACCGCGTCGACCTGGACGCACTCAAGCGCATTGCCAGCGCCACGGGCGGGCGCACCTTCCGCGGCGAAAACCGCGAACAGCTGGCCGGCATCTATGCACTGCTCGATCGCGTGACACCCAGCAAGGTGAAGCATTCGGTCTACCGGCCGAAGGTCAGGCTCTACTACGTTCCCCTGGGCGCGGCGCTGCTGTTGATGATCGCCTATCACCTGGTGATGCTTGGCGTGTTGGCGCCGCTGGCACGCCGCCGCGACGTGTCCCGGCTGTCGCCCGGTACGTCGGAGAGCTGAGATGGAACAGGGTTTTCATTTCATCCGACCGCTGTGGCTGCTGTTGCTGCCGGCAGGGCCGTTGCTGCTGTGGTGGTGGGGCCGTCGCAACGACCCGCTGCAACGCTGGAAAGGCATGATCGCGCCGCACCTGCTGGCGCATCTGGTGGTCGGCGACAGCGAGCGCTGGCGTCCCCGTCCCATTCACCTGGTCTGCGCTGTGCTCGTGCTGGGCAGCATTGCCTGCGCCGGCCCCACGTGGGAACTGGAATCGCCGCCGTTTGCGGAGGACCGCGCGCCGCTCGTCGTGGCAATGGATCTCTCCGCGGCGATGAACGCGATGGATGTCTCGCCCACGCGGCTGGAGCGCGCCAAGCAGAAAGTGCGCGACCTGATGGCCCTGCGCGTGGGCGGCCGCACCGGCCTGATCGTCTACACCAGTTCGGCGCATATGGTGTTGCCGCCGACCGACGATGCGGCATTGATGGAAATGTTCCTTTCGGCGCTGAGCACCGACCTGCTGCCAGCCGGCAAGGGACTCAACGCAGGCGCCGCACTCGCGCTGGCCGACAAGCTGCTCAACGCGGAAAGCGACCCGGGTACCATCGTGTTCTTCACCAGCGGGTTCGACGATGCACAGATCCCGGCGTTCGTGGCGCATCGGCAGCACTCGCGACAGCAGGTGTTGATGCTGGCGGTGGGCACCACCGAGGGCGGCCCATTGCGCGGGGCCAATGGCCAGATCCAGACCGGATCGGATGGCACACCCCTCAACGCCAAACTTGATGACGGCGCGCTGCAGCGGCTCTCCGCGCAAGCGCATGTTCCACTGGCCAGCATCACCTCAGGTGGCGAAGACATGCAATGGGTGCAGCGCGAGGCCGTCCATCACCTGCAGATCGTCAAGGACAAATCGTCGGTGCACTGGAAGGAGTATGGCTACTTCCTGTGCTACCCGCTGGTGCTGATCGCGCTGTTCTGGTTCCGGCGCGGCTGGATGGTGCGCTGGGTGTTCGTGCTCGGCGTTGCCGGGCTGGCCATGCATCCATCATCCGCGATGGCGGCGGACTGGCATGTGGCCGACTGGTTCTTCACCCCAGATCAGCAAGGCCGCTGGTACTACGAGCATCGCGATTTTGAAAAGGCGGCCCGGCATTTTCAGGATCCCACCTGGAAGGGCTGGGCGTTGTACCAGCATGGCCGCTGGGACGATGCACGCAAGATCTTCGAAACCTTGCCTGGTGCGGACGCTAAGTTCATGACCGGCAACAGCTATGCCCACCAGTTCGAATACGAGGAAGCCAAGGAAGCCTACGACGAAGCGCTGCGCCTGCGTCATCCCTTCCCGGACGCCGAAGCCAATCTGCGCCTGATGGTCACGCTGATGAAGCAGCGGGAGAGCGTGCCGGCCGAGGACGAGGACGACGAAAGTCGCCCCGACCAGGTCAAGCAGGACAAGGAGGGCGCCAAGGGCAAGGGCAAGATGCAGGTGACGGGCAAGCGTCCCTCGCAGCTGCCCGCCGATGTGTGGATGCGCAACCTGGGCGTGTCGCCTGCGGATTTCCTGCGCACCAAGTTCAGCATCGAAGAGGGCCAACCGGCACCCGCGCCCGCCAGCAGCACAGCGGGAACGCCACCATGAAATGGCTGATGGCATGCCTGCTGTATCTGTGCGTCGTGCTCGCTTATGCCGACGAACCCGTGGCACCACCCGCAACGCCGCCAGTGCGGGTGCGCGTGCACCAGGAGCCGGCGGGTACGCTGATGCAGGGCGAGACAGCCCGCATCGTGGTTGACGTGCTGACCTCCGATTTCTTCATCGATGCACCCGTGCTGCCGGAGCTGCACGTCGACGGCGCTTATCTGTCGCTGTCGGCTGAGACACCGGGACACCTGGTGGAGACGGTGGACGGTCAGTCGTGGTCCGGCGTTTCACGCACGTATCTGATCACGCCCCTGATGTCGGGGCCGATCGACATTCCGTCGTTCGAGATCACCGCCCATCTCGGCGCCCAACGCACGCCTGTTGCCGTGCAGACCCAGCCCCTGTCGCTGGAGGTGCGGGCGCTGGTGCTGCCGGCCGGCGTCACCGAGGCGCTGATCGCCCGTTCGCTGAAGATCACCCAGACCATTACGCCGGACAATAGCAGGCTGCATGTCGGCGACACACTGACGCGTCGCATCGAGATATCCGCCGAAGGCGCGCCGGCGATGATGCTGCCGCCCAGCAAGTTCGCACCGGTGGATGGTTTGACCTTGTACCCGGCCTCGCCGGTGGTGCGCGATGCGGTGGACAACCACGGCGGTTTCGTCGGTGGCACCCGCGTGGATGCAGCCAGCTACGTGATCGATCACCGTGGTCGCTATACCCTGCCGCCGATCAGCGTGCGCTGGATGGACAGCCGCACGCGCGAATGGCGCGAGAGCACCGTGCCCGCTGTGCATTTCCATGCATGGTGGGGAGCGGCGAACAAGCCGCGATTTGCGTTACCGCAGCGTGGTTTCATGCCACGGCTGATCGGCTGGTTCTCCAGCGATGCAGGACTGGCGATCTTGATGCTTGCCGTGCTGGCGGGACTCGCCTGGTATTTCCGCGCCTGGTGCGTGAGTCAATGGCAGCGCTGGAAAGATGCGCGTTTCCGCTGGCGCCATCGTGAAGCCGTCGCATTCCGCGCCGTTCGCCGTCGACGCAGCGAGACTTCAGCGGCCGTGCTATCGCAGGCCATCGATGCATGGGTACGACGGGCCGCGGACGATGGCGCACCCGCCAGCATCGACGCCTGGGTGTCGCGCCATGGCGATGCCGCGCTGCGCGATCAGTGGAACGCGCTGCAGGATTCCCTCTATGGCGGCAACAGTTCGCCATGGTCCGCCAACGTACTGGTCGATGGGCTTGCCGCCGCAAGGCGCCAGTGGAAGCGCAGTCGCTGGCGCTGGCGACAACAGTCGGCGTTGCCGCCGCTCAATCCCGCCGCGTGAAGCGCGGCGCGCATTCACGGCGTCATCGCAGATACCCGTTACCATGCCCGCGCGGCTGTTGAAACACAGCGCCACGGGAAGCGGCGCATACACTCGTAGAGGCTTGGGGAGAGGGCATGGGGCGTTCCAGGAAGAGCCACGGCAAGCGCTCTGGCAAGAGCGCGTCCGCGCGTCCCGCCGCACCCGCAAGCGCGCCCCCGTCGACCGAAGAGCGTCGCGGGCTCTGGTGGCTTCCGCTCGGCGTGGCCTTGCTGGTGCTGGTGGTGCTGGGCATCTGGTGGCTGCGCGTGCCGGCACCTGGTGTGGCCACCACGCCCGTGGCCTCCGTCGCCTCGGCGCCAACACCACCTGCCGCCGCGTTGCCGCCCGCGCACTATGTGGGCACGCAAGCGTGTGCTTCATGCCATGCGAAAGAGACCCAGGCCTGGCAGTCATCGCATCACGCGCTGGCCATGCAGGTGGCCAATGAGCAGACCGTCGAAGGTCATTTCGAAGGTGCGCTGAAGCAAGACGGCGCCGTCGCCAGTTTCTCCAAGCGAGGCAGCACGTATACCGTCAAGACGGACGGTCCCGACGGCAAGCCCGGCGAGTTCGAAGTGAAGTACACCTTCGGCGTCTATCCGTTGCAGCAGTATCTCGTCGCGTTTCCCGATGGCCGTCTGCAGGCGCTGCGCGCGTCATGGGACGCGCGTCCGGCAGCCGAAGGCGGGCAGCGCTGGTTCAATCTGTATCCCGGCGAGCATATCGACGCGCACGACACGCTGCACTGGACGCGCCTGAACCAGAACTGGAACTACATGTGCGCCGACTGCCATTCCACCCATGTGCAGCGCAACTACGACTTGGCGAGCAACACCTTCAAGACGAGCTGGAACGAGATCAACGTCGCCTGCGAAGCCTGCCATGGTCCAGGCTCGCGTCATATGGAATGGTCGAAGGCAACCCAGGCTGCGCAGCAGGCCGATCCGTCGATGGGCCTCACCATCGCGCTCGACGAGCGCAAGGGCGTGCGCTGGATTCCCAATCCTGCCAGCGGCAACCCGGCGCGCAGCGCGCCACTGGCGACGCATCGCGAGGTGGATACCTGCGCAGTCTGCCATTCGCGACGCAGCATCATCGCCAAGGACACCGCGCCCACCGGTCGGCTGATGGACACGCACGATCCCGTGCTGCTGGCCGAAGGCCGCTATCACGCCGACGGTCAGCAATTGGACGAGGTGTATGTGTACGCCTCCTTCCTGCAGAGCCGCATGTACGCCAAGGGCGTGACCTGCAGCGACTGCCACGATCCGCATACCGGCAAGACCCGTGCACAGGGCAACGCCTTGTGCGAGAGCTGCCATACCCCAGCGGTATACGACACCGCGGCACACCACATGCATAAGGAAGGCAACGCGGGTTCGCAGTGCGTGGCCTGCCATATGCCGTCGAAGAATTACATGGTGATCAATGCGCGTCCGGATCATTCCATCCGCGTGCCGCGTCCGGATCTCACCGTGCAATACGGCGTGCCCAACGCCTGCGCCAACTGTCACGCCGACAAAGGTGCGCAGTGGGCGGCCGATGCCATCGCCAGGGCGCATGGCCCCGAGCGCAATGGCTACCAGCATTTCGTCGAGGCGCTGGATGCCGCGCGTCGCGGCAAGCCGGGTGCGTCATCCCTGCTGACCACGCTGGCCGCCGATGCCAGCTCGCCGGTGATCGCGCGCGCCACGGCGGTCAACGAGCTTCGTCGTTACGCCAGTCCCGATGCGTTGCCGGCGATCCAGTCCGCACTGGCCGACGCCGATCCGCTGATGCGTGCCGCCGCACTCGATGCCTTGCTGGCATTTCCCACCCAAGTGCGCGGACCACTGGCGGCGCCGCTGGCCGACGACGCAGTACTCGATGTGCGCGTGAAAGCGGGCCGCGTGCTGGCCGGCGTGCCGGACGAGCAACTCGATGTCACCCAGCGTGGCGCACGCGATCGTGCCTTCACCGCGTATCAACAGGCGCAGGCGGCGATTGCCGATCGTCCGGAGTCGCACTACAACCTTGGCGTGGTCTATGTTGAGCGAGGCGACACGGCGGCTGCGGAACAGGCATTCCGCCAGGCGCTCAAGCTGCAGCCGGACTTTGTGCCGGCCTACGTGAATCTCGCCGACATGTATCGAAACAGTGGCCATGAGGCGCAGGCGGAAGGTGTGATCGACGACGGTTTGCGCGCCGTGCCAGGCAACGCCAACCTGCTGCACGCCAAGGGCTTGTCGTTGATTCGGCAGAACGAGACGAAAGAGGCCATGCCATGGCTCGAGCGTGCCCATCGCGCCGAACCGGACAATGCGCGCTTCGCTTACGTCTATGGCGTGGCGTTGAATTCCGCAGGCAAGAACGAGCAGGCGCGCACGCTATGGGAAGCAAGCCTGCGCACGTCACCCTACGATGCGTCGCTGCTGTTTGCGCTGGCCGGTGCGGAGCGAGATGCGGGCCATGCGGACAAGGCCCGGGAGTACGCCGAGCGCCTGGTGGCCGTGGCCCCGCGTTCGCGCGAAGCGCACGAACTGCTGCAAAGCCTGGGCGGCGACAACACGCCCGTCTTCCATTGATCGGGCCAGCTGCCACCTGGCGCGCACCGTCGCGCCAGGGTCGGTGGAACCGCCTTATCGCTTGTCCAGCGAGTACCTCCCGGGGCCGGCAATCACCAGCAACAGCAGTCCGCCGGCAATGCTCACGTTCTTGTAGAAATTGATCATCGTGCCGACGCGTTCTGGATCGACCATATGCCAGAACTGGTGGCCGATCACCGCGGCAGCCAAGGTATAAAGGCCCAACAGCAAGGCCAGCGGCCGCGTGTAGAAGCCCACCACGATGGCCAGTCCCACGACGAACTCCATGATCACCGCGATGCCGGCCGTGGCCGCTGGCATCGGGACGCCAACGGAACCCATATAAGCGACGGTCGCGGAAAAGCCCTCGATCTTGTTCCATCCGAAGATAACAAACAGAACCATCAGCAGAAGGCGGGCAAGCAGAAGCATGCCGTCCCTGCTGTCTGCCAGTAACGTATATCGCATGGTCGTTCTCCCATGACTCTACGCAAGGCATGCGGGTAAGAGGCCCGCGTGGATCGCACCAATGCGCGGTGCGGTCGAGCACACTATAAGCCTGCACGCGTGCAATGGCGTAGCCGGCGTTCTCAGTTCAGGCGTCTTCGGGGATATCGCTCTTATAGCGATCGGCCGCCACGTCGCGCGACAGCTCCGGAGCCATCCGGCGGCGCGCCTCGTCGTAGCGGTTCCATGCTTCGATGTCGGGCAGCGAAGGAATCGTCACCACTTCGCCCTGGTCATAACCAGAAAGCGCGGCGTCCACCATTTCGTCGACTTCCATGATCATGTGCGCGGGGATGGCATCGAGGCCCGCCTGGGTCCAGATCTCGGTGCGCGTCACGCCGGGCAATACGCACTGCACGCGGATGCCGCGCTCGGCCACCTCCTTGTGCAGCGCGAGGGTGTAAGTCAGCACATAGCTCTTGCTCGCCGCATAGGCGCCGCCGAAGAGCTCGGGCGCAATGGCCAGAGCCGACGCGATATTGATGATGCTGCCCTGGCCGCGCGTGACCAGTCGCGGGAGCAGGGCAGCGACCAGCCGCGAGGGCGCCGTGATGTTGAGCGCGATCATGGCCTGCACGTCGTCGGGCGAGGTCTGCGCGAGTACCGATCCGCCGCTGCGGCCTGCGTTGTTCACCAGGATGCCGATGGCCGCATCATCGCGCAGGCGCTGTTCGACCTTGGCGAGTTCGGATTGCGAGGTCAGGTCGGCCGCCAAAACGTCCACTTTCACGTGATATTCACGGGAAAGTCGCGTTGCGAGTGCTTCCAGACGCTCCACCCGGCGCGCCACCAGCACCAGCGGGTGGCCGCGCTGGGCGAAACGGTCGGCATACGTGGCGCCAATGCCGGTGGAGGCGCCGGTGATAAGGACGGTGTCGAGCGGTTCGGCAACGGACATGAGCGATGACTCCGCAAGTATGGATGGCCAGATCGCGTGACTCGCCGCGATGCATGCCGGCAAGCTTGCTCCCCACCGGCGGCCCTGTCACGCCCCATGGGGTTCGCACGAGCCGTAAAAGTACCTAGCACTCTTGGGTGGTTTTACGCTCGTGGGCCGCGACGTCCTGACCGAACATGATCGGGCGAGGGGACGCCCATCACGCCGACGTGAAACACCGTCACGCGGGCCCTCCAGGAAACTGGCCGGCGCCTGGCGTCCGCCTTCCAACGCACCAACCGCCAAACGGCGATCGACACCCAAAGGAGACAAGCTCATGAAGACATTCCAGCATTCCACGGCATGTGTGCTGGCCGCGGCGATGGCGATGTCCGCGCCCATGTTTGCGACGGCACAACAGGCTGCCTCCGAGTCTGCGGTCAATTCAACGGTGCACGAGCTGGGTCGCGAGGACAAGACGATCACGGCAACCGTCGTATCCGTCGATCAGGAAAAGCGGCTGGTCACCTTGAAGGGTCCCAAGGGCAAGGAAGTCACAGTGCAGGCTGGCCCCGATGTGCAGAACCTCGACAAGCTCAAGGCCGGCGATCAGGTGACAGCGCACTATCAGGCCGCGGTAGCTTTGCAGGTGATGTCCGCAGACAGCGCCCAGCCAGGCGTGGACTATTCGGCAGGCCAGTCTTCTGCACCCAAGGGCAGCGAGCCGGGCGCCAAGGCAAGTCAGAGCGTCACGGTGACGAGCAGGCTGACCGCGGTAGACCTCAAGCACCACACCATCACCGTGGCCGGTCCGGACGGCAAGAGCCGCACGATCGAGGTGAAGGATCCGGAGCGCCAGGCGCAACTGAACAAGCTGAAAGTAGGCGACATGATGGTCGTCACTTATGTCGAGGCGTTGGCGTTGACGGTGACGCCGAAGGGGAAGGCGGCGAAGTAAGGTGGGGCTTGAGGGGGCCGCGTGGCGGCCCTTTCTTGTTTGGCATCGTTGTGCGGCTGGTGTTGATCTTGATGCTGGGCGCAGATTTGGTTTCTGCTTGGCGTCTCGGTGGGCGAGGTCGTTTTTTTTTTGCGCGACATCCCGGCGGAGGCCGGACCTTGGCTTGTCATCCCGGCGCAGGCCGGAAGGGCTTTTCAAGCGCCGCATGGCTGGTCATCCAGAGCCCCGGTGCTTAGTTGTTGCGTTGACGCCAGGGTGCCGCCTGCGCGGCGGGCGTTTCGATCGGCTGCCGCCGCTCGAATCACTTTTCTTTTGCTGGCCCAAGAGAGCCCTCGGGACTAGCTTCGCGTCGAAAGTAACCCAAAGAAAATGGCCTGATAACGCCCGCAGCATCGTGTTGAGATAAGCCCGAACGCTCGAGGCGCGTCCTTATGGGACAACCTCCGAGGGTACACAGCGCGTACCTCAATGCGCTGCGCAACGCGCCCGAATCGCTGAGGACTTAAAGCGGGGCCTCGCTGCGCATCGGCTTTCGTCGTCCCGCTTCCCTTTGCCACGCGKGCTTGTCTGTGGGAGCGCACCCTGTGCGCGACAGCCACGCCGCGGTGTACCGCTCCGTAGGTTTGTCGCGCAC